>NZ_JASCXP010000558.1:0-3780 GCF_030010695.1 Nocardia sp. CC201C | reverse complement strand
CGAACTGTCGGGGGCGCTGGCCGCCGCCGGGCAATGCCGCCGCGCGGTGGTGGCCGACCACACCGGGACCGGCACCGTCGCCCTGCTCGTGCGCGACGGATCCACTCCGCTCACCCCACTTTTCGGCGCCGATTCGGCCCGCCGCCACATCGCCGCCGGTGCGGTGGAGTTGCTCGGTGACTGGCCCGGGTTGCGGCAGGACGTGGACACCGCCGACGATCTGGGCCGGGCGATGGCACTCGGCGTGGGCGTGAACACCCGCGCCCTGCTGAGTGAACTCGGTGTGTCGCGACGGCGAGATGGCAAACATTCAGTGGACCGCACGGGTCCGCCGGTGCGACGACCGGCGTGATCTGCGCTGCAATGGGCGGTGTCGGACAGGCGAGCCCCTCGGCAGATAGGGAATGATCGTGAGTGTGAGCGATACGGACACCGTCAAGCAACCGCCGCAGCTACCCGCGGCCCCGCCCGCGGCGACCCCACCGCCCACCCAGTCGAAGTTGCCGCAGGATCGCTATCTCAACCGGGAACTGAGCTGGCTCGATTTCAACGCCCGCGTGCTGGCCTTGGCCGAGGACCACTCGCAGCCCCTGCTCGAGCGCGCCAAATTCCTCGCCATCTTCGCGTCGAATCTCGACGAGTTCTACATGGTTCGCGTGGCCGGGCTGAAGCGCCGCGCCGAGACCGGTCTCTCGGTCCGCTCCGCCGACGGCCTGTCCCCCACCGAACAGCTCGACCTGATCGCCGCCCGCGCCCAGGAACTCGCCGACCGGCACGCCCGCGTCTTCCTCGATTCGGTGCTGTCCTCCCTGATCGAGGAGGGCATCGCCATCATCGGCTGGGCCGACCTCGACGACGCCGAGCGTCAACGCCTCTCCGGCTACTTCACCGACCAGGTCTTCCCCGTCCTCACCCCGCTGGCGGTGGATCCGGCCCACCCCTTCCCCTACATCTCCGGCCTCAGTCTCAATCTGGCCGTGACGGTGAAGGATTCGGAGACCGGCGGCGAGCACTTCGCCCGGGTGAAGGTGCCCGACAATGTGGACCGCTTCGTGCGGGTGCGCCGCTCCAACCCGGCGCGGGACGCCAACTCCCCCAGCGGATCCGCCATGGCGGCCTTCCTGCCCATGGAGGAGCTGATCGCGGCGCATCTGCCGCTGCTGTTCCCGGGAATGGAAGTGGTGGAACACCATTCGTTCCGCATCACCCGCAATGCCGATTTCGAGGTGGACGAGGACCGCGACGAGGACCTGCTGCAGGCCCTGGAACGCGAACTCGCCCGCCGCCGCTTCGGATCCCCGGTGCGGCTGGAGGTCTCCGACGATATGACCGAGCACATGCTCGATCTGCTGCTGCGCGAGCTCGACGTCGATCCCGGCGATGTCATCCAGGTGCCCGGCCTGCTCGACCTGTCCTGCCTGTGGCAGGTGTACGGGGTGGATCGCCCGCACCTCAAGGACGCGCCCTACGTGCCCGCCACGCCCCCGGCCTTCGGTGAACGGGAAACTCCGCGAAACGTTTTCGCCGCTCTGCGCGAGGGCGATGTACTCGTGCACCACCCCTACGACTCCTTCTCCACCAGCGTGCAGCGCTTCATCGAGCAGGCCGCCGCCGATCCGCAGGTGCTGGCCATCAAGCAGACCCTGTACCGCACCTCCGGCGACTCCCCCATCGTCAACGCCCTCATCGACGCCGCCGAGGCCGGTAAGCAGGTGGTGGCGCTGGTGGAGATCAAGGCCCGCTTCGACGAGCAGGCCAACATCAAGTGGGCCCGCGCCTTGGAGCAGGCGGGTGTGCACGTGGTCTACGGCCTCATCGGCCTCAAGACGCACTGCAAGACCTGCCTGGTGGTGCGTCGAGAAGGCGCGACCATCCGCCGCTACTGCCATATCGGCACCGGCAACTACAACCCCAAGACCGCGCGCCTCTACGAGGACGTCGGATTGCTCACGGCCGCACCGGAGATCGGTGCGGACCTCACCGATCTGTTCAATTCGCTGACCGGTTACTCGCGCAAGGCCAACTACCGCAATCTGCTGGTGGCCCCGATCGGGGTGCGCGCCGGGATCATCGAGCGCATCGAACGCGAGATCGAACTCGCCGAGCAGGGTGAGCAGGCGCGAATCCGGCTGAAGGCCAACGCCATCGTCGACGAACAGGTGATCGACGCCCTCTATCGCGCCTCCCAGGCGGGGGTGCCGGTGCAGATCGTGGTGCGCGGCATCTGCGGCCTGCGCCCCGGCGTGCCCGGGATGAGCGAGAACATCGAGGTGCGTTCGATTCTCGGCCGGTACCTGGAGCACTCCCGGGTGCTGCACTTCCAGGCGCAGGACGAGTACTGGATCGGCAGCGCCGATATGATGCACCGCAATCTGGACCGGCGTGTGGAGGTCATGGCGCAGGTGAAGGATCCGCGCCTGGCCAAGCAGCTGGGCGAGGTCTTCGATTCCGCGCTGCATCCCGACACCCGCTGCTGGGTGCTGCAATCCGACAGCAGTTGGCTGGCACGGCCGGATACCTCGGTGGCGGGTGAGCAGGTGCGCGACCACCAGGAGCACCTGATGCGGCTGCGTCGTCCGGATCGCCGGTGAGCGGCGCGCGCACCGATATGACCGAGGGCACCGCGACCGCTGAGAACGGCAACGGGATCAATGATCCCCGCGTGACACCCAATATCCTCGCCGCCGGCGCCGTGCTGTGGCGTCACGATCGCTCGGGCGGGCTGGAGATCGCCGTCGTGCACCGGCCCAAGTACAACGACTGGTCGCTGCCCAAGGGCAAGCTGGATCCCGGTGAGACGCCGATGGTCACCGCCGTGCGCGAGGTGGCGGAGGAGACCGGCCTACAGTGCCGGCTGGGCCGCTATCTGGGGCATGTGACCTATCCGATCCCGGGGCATCGCAAGCTCAAGCGGGTGTACTACTGGGCGGCCGAGGTGGTCGAGGGGGCGTTCTCGGCCAATTCCGAGGTGGACGAGCTGCAGTGGCAGCACATCGACGGGCTGATGGATCAGCTGTCCTATCCGATGGATCGCACCGTCGTGCGCAGCTTCCTGCGGTTACCGGCCGATACCGCCACCCTGCTGGTGGTGCGGCACGCCAAGGCCGGGCGCAAGGAGCGCTTCTCCGGCCCGGACGACGAGCGGCCGCTCGAGAAGGCGGGGCGCGCCCAGGCCGCGGCGCTGGTGCCGAATCTGCTCGCCTTCGGCGCCGACGAAATCCACTCGGCCCCACCGCTGCGCTGCGTGCAGACCGTGGCCCCGCTGGCCGAGAAACTGGGCGTCGATATCGTCCGGGAGCCGTTGTTCTCCGAGGCCGGGTACGCGCAGGCGCCCGATGCGGCGCTGCGGCGGGCCGTGGAACTGGTTTCCGAGGACACCGTTCCGGTCATCTGCAGCCAGGGCAAGGTGATTCCGGATCTGCTCGACCGCTGGGCGGCCCGCGACGGCGTGGGTTTGCCGCCTGCCCGCAATCGCAAGGGCAGCGTATGGGTGTTGTCACTGCGCCGGGGTCGCCTGGTGGCCGCCGACCACCTCGACCGCGCCCTCACCATCAATATCGGACACTAGACCAAATTCGGTGTGCCGCTGGCGGATGCAGCGCCGTCAGCGGCGTATTCGTCGGGCGGAGATACGGTCTCCATTTATACGGTCATCCGACCATTCCAACTGAGATCATTTCCGCCGTCACAGCCGTTCCATTCCGGCACACCGGCACCATTTCGCACCGTCACAGGCCCATTTCGCATCAGCGCTAGCGCATTTCACCGCGCAGGCGGCGT
>NZ_JASCXP010000557.1:0-3786 GCF_030010695.1 Nocardia sp. CC201C | reverse complement strand
AACCAGCGGAGGGTTGGTGCTGCGGCGGTGAATGGTGAGTGCTGGGATCGGGGGGCGTGGTGACGGTACGGCTGCTCGAGCCGCGCGGGGGGCGCTCCTGCGTGGTGATGGGGGTCGTGAACGTCACCAGCGATTCGTTCTCCGACGGGGGGCGCTATCTGGACCCCGAGCTGGCGGTGGCGCACGGGGTGGCGCTGTACGAACTCGGGGCCGACATCGTCGACGTGGGTGGGGAGTCCACCCGGCCGGGGGCGGTGCGGATCGATCCGGCGACCGAGGCGGCGCGGGTGGTGCCGGTGATCCGCGGGCTCGCGGCGGCCGGGGTGCCGACCAGCGTGGACACCATGCGGGCGAGGGTGGCCGAGGCCGCCGTCGAGGCGGGCGTGACCATGGTCAACGACGTCTCCGGCGGCCGTGCCGACGCCGATATGGTGAAGGTCGTCGCCGCGGCGGGGCTGCCGTGGATTCTCATGCACTGGCGCGCCGAGGCCGACTACCGGCACACCGGGGCGGCCGAGCATTACGACGACGTGGTCGCCGAGGTGTGGGCCGAGTTGTGCGCCCAGGTGGAGTTGGCCGTCGCCGGCGGCGTCGGTGCGGACCGGCTGATCCTCGATCCCGGACTGGGATTCGCCAAGAACGCCGACCACAACTGGGAACTGCTCGGTGGGCTCTCCGAACTGGTGGGCACCGGGCTGCCGATCCTGATCGGCGCCTCCCGCAAGCGGTTCCTGGGTGCGCTGCTGGCCGATGCCGCGGGCCCGCGTCCACCGGACGGGCGCGAGACGGCGACCGCGACCATTTCCGCGCTGGCCGCCGAGCAGGGCGCCTGGGGAGTCCGGGTGCACGATGTGCGCGCCTCACTGGACGCCGTCGCCGTCACCGATGCCTGGCGGCGCGCCGAATCCCGTCGGCGCGAACGATTCTCGGACCGCCGCCTGGACGGGGGCGTCCGATGAGCACCGATCGCATCGAACTGCGCGGGTTGCGGGTGTTCGCCCATCACGGCGTTTTCGACTTCGAGAAGCGCGACGGCCAGGAATTCGTCGTGGACCTCACGCTGTGGACCGATTTCTCGGCGGCCGCGAAGTCCGACGACATCGCCGACACCATCCACTACGGCGAACTCGCCGACAGCGTGGTCCGGATCGTGTCCGGGCGGCCGCGCGATCTCATCGAGACGGTGGTGTCCGAGGTCGCCGACGCGGTCATGACCGACCCGCGCGTCCATGCCGTGGAGGTGGTGCTGCACAAGCCCGCCGCGCCGATCCCGCACAGCTTCGAGGATGTGCGGGTGGTCACCAGCCGCCGCCGGGAGGCGCCGTGACCCGCGTGGTGCTGTCCATCGGCTCGAATCTGGGTGACCGGCTGACGCACCTGCGCGCCGTGGTGGACGCGCTGCGCCCCCGGCTGCTCGCGGTGTCGCCGGTCTACTCGACCCCGCCCTGGGGCGGTGTGCCGCAGCAGGACTACCTGAATGCCGTGCTGCTGGCCGAGGATCCGGCGCTGGAGCCCGGCGACTGGCTGCGCCTGGGGCAGGAGCTGGAACAGGCCGCCGAGCGGGTGCGGGAAGTCCGCTGGGGGCCACGCACTCTCGACGTGGACATCGTCTGGGCCGCGCGGCAGCGCGACGGGGCCTCGGCGGTCGTGCGCAGCGCCGATCCGAGCCTGACCCTCCCGCATCCGCGGGCACATGAGCGCGCCTTCGTGCTGGTGCCGTGGCTGGACGTGGAACCGGATGCGGTGCTCGAGGCCGCGGGGCGGACGCGCCCGGTGCGAGCGTGGTTGGCGGACTTGGATTCCGCCGAGGTGGACGGCGTCCGCAGGACCGCGTTGTCATTGGGGCGGCCATGATGGGGCGGCCGTCGATCGTGGTGTCGCCCGCCGTGCGGCCGAGTTCCTCGGGCGCGGAGGTCGTTTCGGAGCCGCCGCGCCACCTGTTCTCGTCATCGGAGCGGATGCTGTGAGACCGACGCGGGTACTTGATCTGTTCGCGAATGTGCTGCTGGCCGCGATCGTGGCCTGGATCGCCACGCGGGCGGCCTATTCGAGCTTCCCGCCCATCTCGGTGTTCGCGGGGGCGTCCCTGCTGCCGGTGGCGGTGCTGGAGGTGGTGTTGGCGTTCATCATTCGGGCGCGGGTGGGGGACGGGCGGATCGGCAGCGATTCGCGGCAGCTGCATCCGATCACGGCCGCGCGGGCGGTGGCGCTGGCCAAGGCGTCGGCGCAGGTGGGATCGCTGGTGGCGGGTGTGTGGCTGGGCTTCCTGATCTGGGTGCTGCCGCAGCGCTCGGAACTGCGTGCGGCGGAGGCGGATACCCCGGGGGCGGTGGTGGGGCTGCTCGCCGGTGCGGCGCTGGTGGCCGCCGCGCTGTGGCTGGAGTATTGCTGTCGCGCGCCGAGTGAACCCCCGGACGAAGCGGCAACATCTTAGCTAACGTTTTGCCGGGAATCGCAGGCAACCTGGGCATCTGACCGTCTCGGACAAGCTACGCTGGCGGACATGGTTTCACCCTCCCGGAGCAGTGCTTCCCGTCGCCGGCGGGAGGACGCGGGAAAGTTCTTCACCGGTGTTCTGATCCTTCTGGGTCTGGTTGCCAGTGTGTTCCTGGTCTTCAGCGACAACGTCCAATTCGTGCGCATCGGACTGGTGGCGGCCCTCTGGGCCGCCGCCATCGGAGCCCTCGCCGCGACGCGTTATCGCAGGGAGGCGGCCGTCGACAAGGCGAAAGTCGGTGACCTCCAGAAGGTCTACCACCTGCAGTTGGAACGCGAGGTTGCCGCCCGCCGCGAATACGAGCTCGGTGTCGAGTCCCGGGTCCGCCAAGAGGTGGGCGCCGACGCCGCCGAACTGGCCGCGCTGCGCGCCGAACTCACCGTCCTACGCGAGTCCCTGCAGCGTCTTTTCGACGGCAACCTGGACTACGACCGCCCCGCGCTGCGCGCCGACGCGGTCCGAGTCCAGGAACTCCCCGGTTCGCCCGCCACCGCCTCGCTCGGTGCGGCGAACGATAACTGGGAGGACGCCACCCCCTGGGATCCGTGGGAGTCGCGGCACCCCGTCACTCCGGTCTTCGAACCCGACCACCCCGAGCCCCCCGCCTTCGCCAGCCCCGATGACGAGCCGGTGACCGCCGAGACCGCCGCCGTCTCGGCCGCCGACTACGACCAGGCCCGCGCCGAATACGCCGCCATTCGCGAACAAGCCGACCGGGCCGCCGCTTTCGGCCCCGCCCCCGCCGACGACTTCGACCCCTTCGATGACTCCAAGAATCGCGCCGATGCGGCCCTGGACCCCAGCATCTCCGGTGGTATCGACATCGGCGTCCCCGACATCGGCCCCGCCGCCACCGATCTCGACACGGCCGCCGTCAGCGGCAGGTTCGTCGCCGTGAGCGATGCCCCCGACGGCGGATCCGACGCCGCGGGCAGCGAGGACGGCGACGGCGCGGGCAGCGAGGATGGCGACCGCACCGCGACCGGAGTCTCGGCTCCCGCCGGCGCAGCCAGGGACACCGCACCGAACGGCGCGACCCGACCCACCGCGGTGGTCGCGGGCGAGACCGCCTCCCATCCCACCCCCATCGGAACCGCCAGCACCCGCCGCCGTCGCCGCGCCGACGAGGATTCCGAGGCCGACAGCGGACGTCGCCTCTCGGTGGCCGAGATCATGGCCAACCTGCGCTCCGAGGGCGACCGCTAGCCAGCCGCACCGCACGGCGCATCCGGGCTCGGGGGGGGGCCCCAGTGGTTAGCCGGCCCCCCCCCGGGGCGCCCCGGGGGGCA
>NZ_JASCXP010000556.1:0-3797 GCF_030010695.1 Nocardia sp. CC201C | reverse complement strand
TCACCCGCAGCAGTGCCCTCACCCGCAGCAGTGCCCTCACCCGCAGCAGTGCCCTCACCCGTGGCAGTACCCTCACCTGCGGCAGTGCACCTCACCTGCGGCAGCACACACCACGCCAGACTGCACATATGACGCCCAGACAGCGCACATCACGCGAAGCAGGCACGTGCCGGCATGACGCAGGCCAGCCCAGCGCGTTGGGCAGGCGCGCCGAACCGGAGCGCTCGGGCGGCCTGGGCGGGCGCTTTCCGGATTCGGCGCTCTACCGCTCGTTCGGGACCGAAAAGCACACGCCCAGGCCATATCCCGGCCACCGGGCAGTGCGGCCGGACCTCGCGGGGCCGTGACCCCACGCGGGCGACGGTAATGGGCGGGCGGGCGAGTCGGGAGCCCCCGAATACCGGGGCAGCGGCGGGGGTCGCCGTTCGTCCGGCAGGATCGTCGGGTATGGAGACGATCGATTCGCGCGAGGTCTATTCGAATGCCTGGATGACGGTTCGGGAGGACGCCATTCGGCGCGCCGACGGCAGCACCAGCATCTACGGCGTGGTGGATCGTTCGGACTTCGCGATCGTGGTGCCGCGCGACGGGGAACGGTTCCACCTGGTCGAGCAGTACCGGTATCCGCTCGGGCGGCGGAGTTGGGAGTTTCCGGCCGGATCGCTGCCCGATCGCGCCACCGCCGCCGAACCGATCGAGATCGCGCATCGGGAACTGCGGGAGGAGACGGGGCTACGGGCCGCCACCATGACGTATCTGGGCGAGTTGGCCCCCGCCCCGGCCGTGTGCAGCAATCGCGGACACTATTTCCTGGCCACCGATCTGACCGAGGGCCCGCACGAGCGGGAGGTGGAGGAGCAGGATATGCGGTCGGCCTGGTTCACCCGGGCCGAACTCGAATCCATGATCAGCTCCGGGGTGATCATCGACGCCGACACCGTCGCCGCCTACACCCTGCTCCTCTTCCACGAGCGCACGCGCTGAGCGTTTACGCCTTCGGCTCGATGAGCTGGATGTCCAACTCGATCGCCACCTTGTCGCTGATCATGGCCGACGGGATGGCGGTGGCCACGCCGAAATCGGTGCGCTTCAGCGTGCCGGTGGCGGTGAAGCCGATGTGGTTGTCGCCGGTCTGCGGGAACGGCTGCAGGCCGCCCCATTCGACGTCGAGGGTGACCGGGGCGGTCACACCACCGAGGGTGACCTCGCCGGTGACCTGGAAGTCCTCGGTGACGCGCAGTGGTTCGAGGGCCTTGAAGGTGAGGGTGGGCCGGGACTGCACATCGAGCAGGTCGGCCGCGCGGGCGTGGGCGTCGCGGTCGGCATTGCCGGTGTCGAAGGAATCGAGGTGAATGGTCGCGGAGACGGCGGCGGCACCGGTCTCGTCCACCACGAACTGGGTCTCGAAGCGGTTGAACCGGCCGCGAACCTTGGAGATGCCCAGGTGGCGGACGGTGAAATTGACCGAGGAGTGCGCGGTGTCGAGCGTCCAGGCACCGGTGGCGAGGGTGGGCTGCGTCGAAGTCGTCATACCGGAAACGCTAAGTGGACTCCGGTCCGGTAACCACACCGTGCTGGTCCTGGGACTGACAGGGCGGGGATAACAACCATCGGACCGGGCATCATGGTTGTCGTGGCACAGTCCGAGTTCGCCGAATTCCTGGTGGCCCGCCGGGCCCAGTTGCAGCCCGAGCAGGTCGGCCTACCACCCGGCCGACGCCGCCGCACCCCCGGTCTGCGCCGGGAGGAGGTGGCCGCGCTCGCCGGGGTGAGCGTCGACTACCTCGCCCGGCTGGAGCAGGGGCGCGACACCAATCCCTCCGCGAGCGTGCTCGCGGCGCTCGCGGACGCGCTTCGGCTCACCGCCGCCGAACGACAGCATTTCCTGCGCATCACCTTCGGCATGGAACCGGCCGCCTGCCCCACCGCCGGGAAGGCACACGAGCGGGTGAGCGAGACCTTGCAGGCGGTCCTGGACACCCTGCATCCGACACCGGCGCTGCTGGTGGGACGGCGATTGAACATTCTCGCCTGCAATCCGGCCTGGCGGGATTTCGCGACCCCGTTGGGACTGCTTGACGAGTCCAACCATGGCAATCTGGCGCGCTACATTTTCGGTAATTCCGCTGCGGCACAGCATATTCGCAATTGGCCGGAGGTCGCGGACATGTACATCTCGGCGCTGCGCTCGGCCTGTGCGCATTGGACCGACGATTCCGAGTTGCACGCCGTGGTGGCCGCCCTGCGGTCGTATCCGGAATTCGCCCACCGCTGGCATTCGCACCGCGTCATCGAACACCGCACGGGCATCATGCGATTGAACCATCCCGAACGCGGCGATACCGAGGTGGAGATCGAAACCATGAGCCCCACCCTGGACCAGGGCCTGATGGTGTGGCTGGTGGACCGGAAGCGGGCGCACACACCCAGCCTGCGCCTGGTCAACGAGTAGGTGTCAGCGCAGTGCGGCCCGCGCCTCCATGAGCGCGAAGCCGAGCAGGTTCTCCCCTCGCCACGACGCCGGATCGGCCGCCTCCGGACGGTCGGCGCCGAGCCCGATCCCCCAGATGGTGTCGCGGGGCGCGGCTTCCACCAGCACCTTGTCGCCGGTACCCACCAAGAAGTCCCGAAGAGGCTCGTGCGCACCGAATTTCGCGATACTGCCGCGCACCACGATGTCGTAGCGACGAGCCAGCCAGGTGGCGTCGTCGAATCCGCTCACCGCGCGCCCGAGCCGCTTGGCGTCCGCGGGCGTCGCGCTGGCCAGCACCCGCGCCCGCATCTCCGCGTCGCCGAACAGCCGGGCCTTCTCGGCCATCATGAAATGTTCGGCGCTACGGTAGCTCACGCCGTCCACCGGGAATTCGACCGGCCACCACTGGCTGAGCACCCAGCGGCCCACCTCGCGCCCGGGCGTCCGCGTATGGCCCCAGAAGTAGAGGAATTCCGGCGTCGCCCCGGCCGACATCTCCGCGATCAACCGTGCCCTGTTCATATCGCGCAACGGTATCCGACCGGGCCGACACCTTGCCCACCATTATTCGCCCGCCCCTTACCGCGAGGCAGCCACCTCGCGGTATTTATCACGAAACGGTAACGTACGATCCATGACGCAAGAGACCGGAGTGATGTTGAGCTCGTGGCTGCTCCGGCTCTTGGCCACGGCCAGAACGGATCCCAATGTCGCGCGCACCGCCATGGTGATGCCGCTCGCGGATACCGTCGAACTGGCCAAGACCTCCTTCGCCGCCGGCGATCCCGAACTGCGGTCGGTGGGTGTCGCGCTCACCTCGGAGATCCTGATGCAGTGGCGGACTTCGCAACCCGAGTTGCTCGCCGAATTGGCCCGCTGTGTCGCCGATCCGGACTATCACAGCGATGATGCGGCGGGGGTGCTGGCGGCCGTCGCGGGCACGGAACCAAGCCAGGATTTCGCACCGCTGGTACCGGTCATGGTCGCCGCGCTCGGACATGAGAGCTCTTTCGGCTCGGTCACTCTCGCACTGTCGCGCCTGCGCCACCGGGCCGCCATCGACACCGTGCGCGACTGGCTGACCAGCGGCCGCATCGGCATGCTCCGCGACCCCTTCGATATCGACCACGTCCTGACTCCCCTGGTCGACTTCGCCGACGCGCTGCTGCCGGGCATCCGCACCTGCCTCGCCACCGAGGGCTACCACAGCGCCCTGCGCCCGCTCCTGCGCGCCTTGACGGCGTGGGGTCCGGCGGCCGCACCGGCCGTGCCGGAACTGTTGCCGTACTTGCGCACCGGCCATGCGCGCTGGGCCTGCGAGGTG
>NZ_JASCXP010000555.1:0-3821 GCF_030010695.1 Nocardia sp. CC201C | reverse complement strand
GGGGGCGTAGAGCTTGTGGCCGGAGAAGGCTACATAGTCGATATCGCTGGCGCACAGGTCGATCCGCCGGTGCGGGGCCAGTTGGGCGGCGTCCACCAGGATGCGGGTGCCGCACTGGTGCGCGATCCAGGCCAGTCGCTCGATCGGCAGCAGCTCCCCGGTCACATTGGACGCACCCGTAATGGCAAGCAACGCAGCGGGTTTGCTGCACAGTTCGGCGACGACGCGCTGAATGGTCTCCTCGATGGTGTCGGCGGCCCGTACCACGCGCCGCCCGTGCCGGGTCCACGGGAGGAAGTTGGCGTGATGTTCGATATCCAGCACCACGGTGTCGCCGGGGACGCAGGCGGCCAGCAGATTCAGCGAGTCGGTGGTGTTGCGGGTGAAGATCACGCACTGGTCGTCGGCAGCATTCACGAAGCGCGCCACCGTCTTTCGCGCGGATTCGTAGCAGTCGGTGGAGATGCGGGAGGCGTAGCCCGCGCCGCGGTGCACGCTGGCGTAGTAGGGCAGCAGATCCCGCACCCGCTCGGTGACCCGCTCGAGCGCGGGCGCGCTGGCGGCGTAGTCGAAGTTGGCGTAGGCGGCGGTGCCGCCCTGTACGAGCGGCACCCGCAGATCGCATCCGGAGACGGTGGCGAGGGCGGCGCAGCTCTGGTCGGCGAAAGCAGTCATGACGAAATCCCGTCGGCTCAGGGACTCGTGATCGTGAGGTGATCGGAGTCCGCGCTTGCCGTGTTCGTATGAATCACGGCCCGGTCGTCACCCGGAGCACCCCACCGCGGAGGAGGGTTGCCGACCAGCTAGCCGGGGCTTAGCGCTGGTACTCATGACCTGATTGCAGAGGTTGGCAGACGGGCGCGGAACTTGTCAACCCCGCGCCGAGAATCATCCGAAAGTTGGATCGGGTGGGCCGCAAAGTAGGAACCGGGGGTTCGCCGGGGCCGGTAATCTCGACTGTGAAGTTAGGGTAGCCAAAGTATGGGCGGCCCAGGATCGACAACGAGGGAGCACGACCATGCTGGACACCGCGACGCCGTTTTCGACCCTGATCCGCACCGCGACCGAGCAGCAGCACACCGAGGCCGAACACTCCTCGTTCATGCGCGACATGCTCACCGGCACCCTCGGTGTGCGGGCGTTCTACCGCTACACCGCCCAGCTGTGGTTCGTCTACGAGGCGCTGGAGCGGCATTCCGCCGACCTCGCCGCCGACCCCGTCGCCGGACCGTTCGTGCGCCCGGAACTCGCCCGCCTCGCCGCCCTGGAAACCGACCTCGCCCATCTCGGCGGCCCGGACTGGCGCGACGACCTGCGCCCCCTGCCCTCGACCCGCGCCTATGCCGACCGCATCGCCGAATGCGCCCGGGACTGGCCGGCCGGATACGTCGTTCACCACTACACCCGCTACCTGGGCGACCTCTCCGGCGGCCAGGTCATCCGCGGCACCGCCGAAAAGCTGTGGGACCTGCCCAAGAAGGGCGACGGCGTGCGCTTCTACGTCTTCGACCGGATCGGCAACCCGGCAGCCTTCAAACGCGAATACCGCGAACTCCTCGACGCCCTGCCCATCGGCGGCGACGACACCGAGCGCGTACTCGACGAAGCCCGCCGCGCCTTCGCCATGAACACCGACATGTTCGGGGAACTGGCCGAGGAATTCGCCCGCGACTGACCGGCGGCCTGAGTCAGCGCAGGGGTTCGGGGCGGTGGTAGCCGCCGTTGTAGTAGAGCAGGGGGGCGGCGCTGGGTTCTTCCTCGGCGTCGTCGTGGACGCGGGTGACCAGGCCGACGACCAGGGTGTGGTCGCCGATGGGGATGAGGCGGTGGATGGCGGCGCGGACCCAGATGGGGGTGCCGTGCAGGACCGGTTCGCCGGTGTCGAGGGTGGTCCACAGGGAGCGGTCGGTGAAGCGCTGGGCGGCGGCGCGGCTGAAGCGCTGGGCGATGTGGCGCTGGTGTTCGCCGAGGAAGTGCACGACGACGGATTCGGCGTGCAGCAGGGCGTCGATGCTGGAGGAGGTCTCGGCGATATTGAAGGTGATCAGGGGCGGGTCCAGCGATACGGAGGCGAATGAGGTGGCGGTGAAGCCGACCGGCCCGTTGTCGGACATGAGCGTGACGACCGTGACGCCCGCCGGATAGTGACGCATGGCGGCGCGATACTGGTGAGCTGCGATACCGCTCAGATCATCGGGGACCCGTAGCTCGGATGGAGAATCGGTCACATAGGCAAGGTACGCCCCGAGCGCCCGAGGTATTCCGGTTGCGCTCGAGTCGAACGGAACACCGGTCGCGCGCGGGACGGCCGAGCCGAGCCGGAGCGCGGGGCCGCCGGATTCAGTCGACGTCGATGGCCAGTCCCGCCGTGATCCGCACCAGTTCCCCGAATGTGGTGCGGAACAACGTATTCGGATGCCCGCCCGCCGCCCACAGCTCCGGATGCCCGGCGAGCGCGTTGTCGATGTAGGTGGGGAGATTGACGGGATGGCCCACCGGAGCCACCCCGCCGATCGGCTGGCCGGTGACCTCCCGCACCATGGCGGCGGGAGCCCGGGTCAGCGCGCCCTCCAGCCGCTTGCCGGTGCGATCCAGATGCACCTGGTTCGCGCCGGAGACCAGCAGCAGCACCGGATCCTCGTCGAGCAGGAACACCAGCGATGTGGTGATGGCGCCCACCGGCACCCCGAGCGATGCGGCGGCGGCCTGCGCGGTGTGGGTCGGTTCGGCCTGGGTGATGATCACGCCGTGATGGCCGCGCGCGATCAGCGTGTCGGAGACCTTGGCAGCGACGGGCGGTAGGGACCTGCGCATGGCACCAGGGTAGAGCGGTTGCGGTGAATGTGCGGGGGGATCGGCAGCGGTGCGGAAACCGGTGCGGCGCATCGGATTCAGCCCCGCCGCAATGCTGCCCTGTCGGCCCGCCGCCGCCCCCCGATACGCTGGGCGAATGACTGAATGGAAGGCTTTCACAGTCGAGAGCAAGGACCGGGTGGCGCAGGTCACCCTGACCGGACCCGGCAAGGGCAATGCCATGGGACCGGACTTCTGGCACGAGCTACCGCTGATCTTCGGTCAGCTGGACGCCGACCCGGAGGTGCGGGCCATCGTCCTCACCGGTTCCGGCAAGCACTTCTCCTACGGCCTGGACCTGCCCGCCATGAGCCCGCTGTTCGGTCCGCTGCTCGGCGAGCGCGCGTTGGCCGCGCCGCGCACCAACTTCATGAGGCACATCCGCGAGATGCAGGCCGCGGTGACCGCGGTCGCGGACTGCCGCAAGCCCGTCATCGCCGCCGTCTCCGGTTGGTGCATCGGCGGTGGGCTGGATCTCATCGCCGCCGTGGACGTGCGGCTAGCCAGCGCCGAGGCCAAGTTCAGCCTGCGCGAGGCCAAGGTCGCCATCGTCGCCGACATCGGCTCGCTGCACCGCCTGCCCGGCATCATCGGGGAGGGCCACGTGCGCGAGCTGGCGCTCACCGGCAAGGACATCGACGCCGCCCGCGCCGAGAAGATCGGCTTGGTCAACGACGTGTACCCCGACCAGGACGCGGTGCTGGAGGCGGCACATGCCATGGCTCGCGAGATCGCCACCAATCCACCGCTGGTGGTACAGGGCATCAAGGATGTGCTGGACCAGCCCAAGGCGGGCCGCGTGGCCGACGGCCTGCGCTACGTCTCCGCCTGGAACGCCGCCTTCCTGCCCTCGGAGGACCTCACCGAGGCCATCCAGTCGGTGTTCGAGAAGCGCGAGCCCGAATTCCGGGGCAGGTGATCGGCTGACCTGCGGAGCGAGACCGCCTGTCCGGCAGCTGGTCTCGGCC
>NZ_JASCXP010000554.1:0-3883 GCF_030010695.1 Nocardia sp. CC201C | reverse complement strand
GCGGTCCATCACCCGCATGATCACCCGCGCGTGCTCCGGGGACACCACACCCTCGGCCTGCAACGCCGCGGTGGTCGGCAACAACGCCGGACCGGGTTCCCCGCAGAACGCGCGCGGCCGCAACGACGCCGACGCGCGTACCCGCGCTCCGGCCTCGGCGGCCGACAGGCGCAGCACATCGATCAGATAGCCGCGCATCCCCTTGGCCCCGGCACGCTCCCACAGATGCCGCGCCTCGACTTCGGCGATCATGCGGTGTGACAGTGCCGCCATCCGACAACGAACGGATTCCATCTCCCGCATGACGTCCACGAGAGCGGTGTCGGACAACCCGGTGAGATCGGTCGCGAGCAGGGCGTCCATCGCGGCCGACAGACCGGCCGCGGTATCACCGCCTCGCGTTTCCCCCTCCGGAATCATGCACCAATTCTACCGCGAAATCCATTGCGGCAGAAGCTAAAAGGCCATCTGAACTGCACATCTTCACATCCGGGTTCGGGCCAGAACACTCGCACGACACCCGCCGTAGCCTCCACAGCGGCAAGCCTTCTCGCTACTTCCGGTGGAGTCGAACAGCCGACCACATCTATCGCTTCTCGTCCTTCTCGTGCGATGGGACTCCATGGCTGGCTGCGTACGGTCGAACGGGGGCGGGTTCCGCGCTCACGGCAGGTCGGAGAAGCGGACGTCGTGGGCTACAGCGGTGACCTGGAGGCCGTCGGTGCTGGGCTGGATGTCGGTCAGGCGGGCACCGAGCGGTAGCCGTTGCAGGGGAACGGTGAAGGCGAGGGAGTTGCGGAGGAGGGCGAGGGGGATGGTGGGGCCGCCGGTGGCGGGCTGGACCGATACCGGGGTGACCTCGATGCCGTCGGCGGTCGGCTCGACGGTGACGATGAGGGTCGCGGGGACCGGGATGCCTTCCACCGAGAAGGTTCCGGTGACGCGCAGGCCCTCCGGGCTGTGGGAGATCGTCTCCACTCCGGACGGGGCGTAATCGCGCACGACGTCGTAGGGGACCAGGGCCGTGGCGGTCGCCGTCGCCGCGACCAGATTCGAGGTGCGGTTGCCGAGCAGGTCGCGCAGGGGGGCCGAGACATCGTTCAGCCTCACCTCGAGGTCGCGCACGTGGATGTCCTGGTCGTGCCAGTCGCCGACCTGGATGTCGATCTCGCGATAGCGCCCGTCGACCGCCTGGGTCAGGAACGGAAACCCGCCGATCTCCACCCGAGGCCGCTGCGGGAGTTCGTATTCGCCGGCGATCGCGCGCCCGATCTCGTTCTGCGCCAGCGTCACCGCGACCCGGTCGCCGATGATCAGCGCGATCGCCAGCACGACGATCAGTGTCAGCAATGCGCGCATACGCTCACCCGTCCGGCCATCCCACCATCATGCCCGTTCCCGACACGGGAAACGGCCCGGTGTCCGGTGGGTTCGCCGGATACCGGGCCGTTGCTCGTCGCGCGATCAGAAGTTGATCATGTGTCCCGCGAGGCCGTGGATGGCCTCCTGGAGCGCCTCGCTCAACGTCGGGTGGGTGTGCACGTTGCGGGCGAGTTCGTTGACCGTGAGGTCCCACTTCTGGGCCAGGGTCAGTTCCGGCAGCAGCTCCGAGACGTCGGGGCCGATGAGGTGGCCGCCGATGAGTTCGCCGTACTTGGCGTCGGAGATGAGCTTGACGAAGCCCTGGGCATCACCCAGGCCGTGCGCCTTGCCGTTGGCGGTGAACGGGAAGGTGGCGACCTTGACGTCGTAGCCCTCGTCCTTGGCCTGCTGCTCGGTCAGGCCGAAGGAGGCGACCTGGGGCTGACAGAAGGTGGCGCGCGGCATCATGCGGTAGTCGCCCAGCGGCATGGTCTCGGCGCCGCCGATGGTCTCGGCGGCGACCACGCCCTGCGCCTCGGCGACGTGCGCGAGCTGAAGCTTGGCGGTGACGTCACCGATGGCGTAGATGTGCGGCACATTGGTGCGCATGTACTCGTCGATGGCGATGGCGCCGCGGTCGGTCAGCTGCACGCCGGTGGTCTCCAGGCCGTAGCCCTCCACGCGCGGCGCGAAACCGACGGCCTGCAACACCTTGTCGACGGTGACGGTCTCGACATTGCCGGACTTGTTGTCCTTGATGGAGACGGTCACCTTGGAGCCGTCGTCGTCGATGGACTGCACCGACGCACCCGTGGTGATGGTGATCCCGAGCTTCTTGTACGCCTTGGTGATCTCCTTGGAGACATCGGCGTCCTCGTTGGGCAGCGCGCGGTCGAGGAACTCCACGATGCGCACGTCCACGCCGTAGTTCTTGAGGACGTAGCCGAACTCCATGCCGATCGCGCCCGCGCCGACGATCAGGATCGAGCCGGGCAGATCGCGGGTGAGGATCTGCTCCTCGTAGGTGACCACGTTCTGCGACACCGAGGTGCCCGGCAGCAGCTTGGTGACGGTGCCGGTGGCGATGATGACGTTGTCGAAGGTGATGTTCTCCGCGCCGCCCTTGGTCAGGGCGACCTGGAGAGAGTTCGGGCCGGTGAA
Source organism: Nocardia sp. CC201C (assembly GCF_030010695.1). Taxonomy (NCBI): domain Bacteria; kingdom Bacillati; phylum Actinomycetota; class Actinomycetes; order Mycobacteriales; family Nocardiaceae; genus Nocardia; species Nocardia sp. CC201C. Next base: position 1,360 of record NZ_JASCXP010000554.1, on the reverse strand, counting down.
GGTGCCCAGACCGTCGAACTCGTCGATCTTGTTCTTCTTCATCAGGAAGTGGACGCCCTTGACCCGGCCGTCCGCCACCTTGCGGCTGCGATCGAAGGCGGCGCCGAAATCGAACTTCGCCTCCCCGCTGATGCCGAAGGTCTTGGCCTCCTTGGTGAAGATATGGGCCAGTTCCGCGTTACGCAGCAGTGCCTTGGACGGGATGCAGCCCACGTTCAGGCACACGCCACCCCAGTATTTCTGCTCGACGATCGCTGTTCGCAGGCCGAGTTGAGCGGCGCGGATCGCGGCGACGTATCCGCCGGGACCAGCGCCGAGAACGACGACATCGTAGTGGGAAGTCACGGGTTCGAGCCTAACTCCGTTCACCCGGCCGCACGCACCCGATCCCCCTCTACGGTGAGATCTCGCACACACGATCGCTGCGCGCGGATACGACAACAGCTCACGACCCGATCGAGCAGGCGTTCCACAGCACGGCGTGCCCGGACATCGACGGTCCGGAGCTAACCGAGACCGAGATCCGCGGGTCCGAGCACCTTGCGGAGCGCGGCGGTGAGCGCCGCGAGTTCCTCCGGTTCCAGGCGCTCGCCCAGTCGGCGCTCGATGCCGCCGAGGTAGTGCGGCGCGGCGGCGCGGAAGCGTTCGCGGCCGCGGTCGGTGATGGAGACGAAGGCGGATCTGCCGTCGTCCGGATTGGATTCGCGCCGTACCAGGCCGTGTGTTTCGAGCTCGGCGACCAACCGGCTCACCCGGGTACGGCTGAGCACCACGCGCTCACCCAGATCGCTCATGCGCAGCCGTTCGACGCCGTCCAGTTCGAGCAGAACGTCGTACCAGTTCAGGGGCAGCCCGACGGTTGTGCGTAGTTCCGCGTCCAGCTCGGGGACGAGGGTGGCGTGTACCCGCAGCAGTGCCGACCAGGCGGCCGCGGCCGGGCGGGGGGTGGGCTGTGAGTGGGGCACCGGCCCAGCGTACCGGGTTGCGTGCGTGCGCACACAAATAGTAGCGTGCACACGCACATAAAAATGTGCGCGAGAAGAATCGAGGTTGCCCCATGACCGCACTCATCACCCGCGAGGAACTCGAGAAGGAGATCGCCGCGGGCACCGTCACGGTGATCGACGCGCTCGGCGGCGAGTACTACGCCAAGGCGCACCTGCCGGGCGCGATCGCGCTCGTCGAATCCGAGGTGGAAAGCGAAGCCGCGCGCCTGCTGCCGGATCGCGACGCCGCCATCGTGACCTACTGCTCCAACCCGGCCTGCCAGAACAGCCAGGCCGTCGCCAGCAAGCTGGAGGCGCTGGGCTACACCAACGTCCGCAAATACCGCGAGGGCATTCAGGACTGGACGGACGCG
>NZ_JASCXP010000553.1:0-3885 GCF_030010695.1 Nocardia sp. CC201C | reverse complement strand
CGTCGGCTCACCTACGGCGAACTCGACGCCCTCTCGGATCGCCTGGCGCACCGGCTGATCGCCGCGGGTGCCGCGACCGGGGTGCGGGTGGGTCCGGAAACACCTGTGCTGCTGGCCCTCCCGCGCTCGGTGGCCGCGGTGGTCGCCGTCTGGGCGGTCACCAAGACCGGGGCCGCCTTCGTACCGCTGGGCACCGCGCTGCCCGGTGATCGCGTGCTGCGGATCGCCGGGGAGTGCGATGCGCGCCTGGGCCTGACGGTCGCGGAAACGCTTCCGGGACTCCCAGGTTCGGTCGGCTGGCTCGTGCTGGAAGCCGATTCCGGCGAACCAGTCGAGGTCGCGGGGGATGGCCCGGAGCCGCAGAGTCGGGGGTCGCGGGGTGGGGAGTCGCAGAGCGCAGTATCGCGGGGTGTCGAGCCACAGGGTGGGGAGCCGCAGGGCTCGGAATCGCGGGGTGTTGAGCCGCTGGGCGCGGAGCCGCAGGGTGGGGAGCCGCACGATTCGGGAGCGCAAGGCGTGGAGCCGCGGGGCGTGGAGTCGCAGGGGCCGCTGTCCCGCGCCCGCATCGACAATCCCGCCTATCTCGTGTTCACCTCCGGGTCGACCGGCGTGCCCAAGGGCGTGGTCGTGACCCACCGAGGCCTGGCCGGCTTGGCCGCCGCGATCGTCGACGCCTACGACGTCACCCCGGGCTCGCGGGTATTGCAGTGTCTCAACCCGAGTTTCGATGCCGCCGTGCTGGAATGGCTCCAGGCGTTCGCGGCCGGGGCGACGCTCGTGGTCGCCGACGCCGATCCGGTGCTCGGCGGTGAGATGGCGCGCATCGTGCGCGAATACGGTGTGACACAGGTGTGTTCGACGCCCGCCGTGCTGGCCACCTTGAAGCCCGATGCCCTGGACGGGGTGCGGGCGGTGTCCACCGGCGGGGAGCCGTGCCCGCCCGAACTGGTGGCGCGCTTCGGCCCCGGGCGGCGGCTGCTGAATTCGTACGGCCCCAGCGAGACCACGGTGGCCGTCACCTACACCGACGCCCTGCTGCCGGGCGTGCCCGCGGGCCTCGGCGACCCGATTCCGGGGGTCGGGATGCTGGTATTGGACCGACTGCTGCGCCCGGTCCCGATCGGCGTGGTCGGTGAACTGTACGTGGCCGGTGCGGGCGTGGCGCGCGGTTATGCCGGGCGGCCGGGGCTCACCGCGCAGCGTTTCGTGGCCGCGCCGTCGGGCGAACGCGTCTACCGCACCGGCGATCTGGTGCGTTGGAGGGCCCCCGGCGTCCTGGAGTACGTGGGGCGCGGCGACTTCCAGGTGAAGCTGCGCGGGATGCGGATCGAACTCGGTGAGATCGACGCCGTGCTGGACGCCCACCCGGGCGTGGAAATCGCTGTGACGGTGGCGCGCCCGGTCGGCGCGGGCACCGCGCTGGCATCCTATGTGGTGCCGGTGGCGGGCGCCCGGATCGGTGAGCCGGAATTGCTCGAGCATGCCGCGCGACGCTTGCCCCCGTACATGGTGCCCGCCACCGTCACGGTGCTGGGCGCGCTGCCGCTCACCGGCAACGGCAAGGTCGACCGCGCGGCCCTGCCGGAGCCGGTGGTCGCCCCGCCGGTGCGGCGGCGCGCGGCGGCCAGCGAGGCCGAGCGCCTGCTGTGCGCATTGTTCGGTGAGGTACTGGGTTCTGAGCCGGTGGATCCCGACTCCTCCTTCTTCGCCCTGGGCGGCGATTCGATCATGGCCATCGGCCTGGTGTCCCGCGCCCGCGCCGCCGGACTGGTGTTCTCCGCGCGCGACATCTTCGAACACCGCACCCCCGCCGCCCTGGCCGCCGCCGCGCACCGGACTTCCGATGGGCCGCATCGCCTTCCGGAGCTGCCGGGTGGGGGAGTGGGCCGCATGCCGCTCACCCCCATCGCCGCCTGGCTGCTGGCACGTCCGGGCTGGGAGCGCTTCGCCCAGTCCATGGTGGTGCGGCTGCCCGTCGGCATCGAGTCCGCGGCTCTGGTCCGCACGGTGCAGGGTCTGTTGGACCGGCACGACATGCTGCGCGCCCGGGTGGTGGAAGCGGTGGCGGGTCCGCTGCTCGAGGTGGCGCCGCCGCAGCTGGCCGACGCCGAGCAGTTGCTGACCCGGGTGCCGTGCGGCGATCCTGATCCGCGCGTCGACCGGGAACTCGCCGAGGCGGTGCGGCGGCTCGATCCGCGCGGCGGCCGCATGCTCGCACTGACCTGGCTCGATCCCGGCCCGACGGCGTCGGGCCGTCTGATCGTGGCCGCCCACCATCTCGCCTGCGACGCCGTCTCCTGGCGCATTCTGCTGCCCGATCTCATGACCGCCTGGTCGCGAACCTGCACCGGACATGCCGCCGAGCTGCCGGAGACCGGAACATCCGTGCGCACCTGGGCGCATGTCCTGCACGCCCTGGCCGTCGATGAGGACGCGGACGGGCTGCCGGAGGGGTTCGCCGAACGGTTCGGCGGTCTCGACCACTGGCGTGCCGTCCTGGCCCCGGACCCGGTCCTCGGTCGCCGTCGGCTCGACCCGGCGGTGGATACGCATCGGACCGCGGGCCGGATCCGCGTGGAGTTGCCCGAGGCCGAGACCGAGGTGCTGCTCACGCGGGTGGCGGCAGCCTACCGCTGCGGCGTGGAGGAAGCGCTGCTGGCGGCACTGGTGCTGGCGCTGGCGCGGTTCCGCGCGCGCCGCGGGCGGCCCGATGCCGAGACGGTGGTGACCGTGGAGCGGCACGGCCGGGACGAGGCCGTCGCTCCCGGCGCGGAGCTGTCGCGGACGGTCGGCTGGTTCACCCGGCAGGTGCCGCTGCGGATCGGGCCCGCCGCGGAAACCGTTGCGGCGGTGGTGAAGACCGTCAAGGAGCAGGTGCGCTCGGTACCCGCGGGCGGTGTCGGCTACGGTCTGCTGCGATATCTGAACCCCGCCGGGGGCGACCTCGCCGCGCTGCCGGAGCCGCAAATCGGCTTCAACTATCTCGGTCGGATTCCCGGTGCCGCCGTCGAGGCCGACTGGATGCCGGTGGGGATGACGGATCGGCTGGGCGGGCACGCGCATCCGGATATGCCGCTGGCCGCGGTGCTGTCGGTGGACGCCGCCGCCCTGGTGACCGAGCGGGGCACCCGACTGCACGCCGTCTGGCAGTACGCCTGCGCGGCCATCGACCACGAGGCCGCCGACGAACTCGCCCAGGACTGGCTGGCGGCGGTGACCGAGATCGCGCGGCGGCTGACCGAGCCGGAGACGGGCGGCCGCACGCCGAGCGACCTTTCGCTGGTCGCTACCACGCAGGCCGAGATCGATTCCTGGGAGGCGCGTTTCGGCCACCTGGACGATGTGTGGCCGCTGACGCCGCTGCAACGCGGCCTGCTGTTCCAGGCGCAGCTCGCCCCGGACGGGCTGGACGGCTACTCGGTGCAGGCCGTCATCGATATCGAGGCCGAACTCGATCGTGATCGGCTGACCGCCGCGGCCGCCGCCCTGGTGCGCCGCCATCCGGCCCTGCGGGCGGCCTTCGTGCAGACCGCGGAAACGGCTGTGCAGGTGATCGTCTCGGACGTGGAGGTGCCCTGGACCGAGCTGGACGCGCACGGTGCCACCGACGCCGAACTCGACGAGCTCGCGGCACGGCAGTTGCGCATCCCGTTCGAGGTGGATCGCCCACCGCTGCTGCGCTTCGCCGGTATCGCGGTGGCCCCGAACCGGTTCCGGCTCGTCATCACCAACCACCACCTGATTCTCGACGGCTGGTCCATGCCGCTGCTGTTCGGTGACCTCGTCGCCCTCTACGAAACGGGTGGCAGCGACACCGGATTCGCGGAGCCGCCCGCGCCGCGCCACTATCTGGAATGGCTCGCCGCCCGTCCACGCGACCCGGCC
>NZ_JASCXP010000552.1:0-3890 GCF_030010695.1 Nocardia sp. CC201C | reverse complement strand
ACACCCTGGCATCGCGCATCTCGGTGCTGCGCGCCCGGATCTCGCGCACCGTGCCCGCCGTGAGCGGCCGCGCGGCCTACGCCCAACTGGCCTCGCAACAGGAGATCGCCGGACAGTTGCGGACGGCCTTCCCGGACGAACTCGACGACGTCGGCGCCGCCGCCCTGGTGGGCGCGGTGGTCGGCGCGGTCTCCGGCGCCCTCACCGTCCTGTTCCAGCAACCGGGCCTCGAGGACGGCGAGCAACTGCACCGCAAGATCCAGGAGACCACCTCGAAGGTGCTGGCCCCCTGGCTGAACGAGCGCCCCGCCGACGTGCGTCCGGCCGCCGACGACCGGCCGCGACCCGCCACCCGCGCGAACGACGCCGGGGATACGGTGCCGGACGGTGCCGACACGCCGGGACACGCCGCCGCATCGGTCGACCGCGATACCGCTTCGGACACAGCGCCACTCGACCGTCGGGAACACGGCATCGGGGCTGGAGGCCGTGCGGTGGAGTGCCGGGACGGCATGTCCGGGCCGGGCGACGGTGTGGCGGCATCGGGCGAGGCCGGAACCGAGGGAGCGGAGCGTCCGGCGGCAGCCAGGGCGGATGCCGCCGAACGTTCGGAATCCGCGATGGACTCGCGGGAGTCGACGGGTACCGCGCGAGAGACTGTCGCGGCGGGACACCGGTCGGCCGCCGCCGCGCGTCCGGACGCGGCAGTACCCCGCCACGCGGTGCGCCGCCTGACGTCGGAACCTCTGCGGCGCGCGCTCGAAGCGGCCCGGCCGCTGCCCACCGAGCGGTTCACCGTGTACCGGGCGGAGGACGGCACCACCCGCCTCGAGACCCCGGACGCCGACCCGCCGCGGTCGGAATCTGCCTGGCACGCGCCCGATTCGGCCCGCGACAGCACCGACGATCTCCCGCTACCCGAGGACGCCCTGGTCTGAGCCGGTACCGGCCACCGCCTGGGCTCGGCCGCGGACTCGCCGCGGCGGCCGGATATGTCCGCGGCTCAGGCGAACTGCTGCCAGCCCAGGCGGATCACCATGGCCACCACCACGATCAGCAGTACCGCGCGGACGAAGCCGGCGCCGCGGGCCAGGGCCATGCGGGAGCCGATGACCGCGCCGAGCACATTGCCGACGGCCATGGCCAGGCCGAGGGCCCACAGCACGTGGCCGGTCGCGCCGAGGAAGAGCAGGGAGCCGAGGTTGGAGCCGCAGTTGATCACCTTCGCCATGGCGGCGGCGCGCACGAATTCGGTGCCGAGCAGGGTGGCGAAGGTGATGATGAGGAAGGTGCCGGTGCCGGGGCCGAGCAAACCGTCGTAGAGGCCGATGAGCCCGGCGGCCAGGGCGATCACCAGGATGGTCTTGCGGCGGGTCGGGGGATGGGTGGTCATGGTGACGCCGATCGACGGCCGTAGTGTGACGAAAACCGCCACACCCACCAGCACCACCATGACGATGGGGATGAACAGTTCCCGGTCGATGAGCGCGACCGCCGCGGAGCCGCAGGCCGCCGCGAGTCCGGCGAGGAGGGCGGCGGGCAGCAGGCTGCGCCATCGCATGGGTACCTTGCGGGCGAAGGTGAGCACCGCCGCGCTGGTGCCGGAGAAGGCCGCGAGTTTATTGGTGCCCAGCGCGGTTTGCGGGGCGATGCCCGGTGCCACCACGAACAGCGTCGGCAGGATGATCAGTCCGCCGCCGCCGACCACCGCATCCACCCATCCGGCCGCGGTCGCCGCCGTCAGCAGTACCGCCCAGTCCGCAACATTCACTCACCGACCCAACCAGAACGCGCACACTTCGGGCAAATCACCAAAAAGCTCAAACCGGTCGGTTCTCGAGCCGCCGGTGGGCGTGCTGGAACGACCGGTGCCCGGCACGACTTAGGGTGGACGCATGCGCCGGTTCAGTCTGTGGTTGCGCGGCAGGCCCCAAGTAGCCGATTCGATGCTGGCGCTCGGTCTGCTGCTCATCGACCTCCTCGCTATCGGCGAGAGCGATCACAAGGCCGTCTACCTCGCCATCAGCGTGCTGCTGCCGCTGCCGATCATCTTCCGGCGCACCCACCCGGTGGGGTCGGCCGTCGCACTGGTCGGGCTGTCCTACTTCAGCTCCCTCAGCCACTGGAGCATCCAGGACGACCGCGGCGCGCTGCATCCGGCACTGCTCGGACTCGGCATCATGCTCTACACGCTGGTCGCCTATGTCGGCCGCCGCCAGGGGCTGCTGTACGTGGGCGCGCTCATCGTCGACAGCGCGCTGGCCCACTTCCTGGTCGGCACGCCCGACGGTACCGACGCCGCCTTCACCGCCGTCTACTACGCCCTGTGCTGGACCCTCGCGGAATTCATCGGCGCGCGTCACGCCTACGACGCCGAGGTGGAAGCGCGGCTGGCCGTCGCCGACTACGACCGCGAACGGCGTGCCCACGATGCCGTCGCCGCCGAACGCACCCGCATCGCCCGCGAACTCCACGATGTGGTTGCGCACGCGGTCAGCGTCATCATCGTGCAGGCCGACGGCGCGCGCTACGCCCTGCGTCACGACCCCGACACCGCCGAACAGGCGCTCACCACCATCGCCGGCACCGGACGCGAAGCCCTGCGCGAACTGCGCCGCACCGTGGAACTGCTGCGCACCGAGCATGCGCCCGAACAACTTCCGCAGCACGGCACCGCCGGCATCGCCAAGGTGGTCGCCATGATGCGCAGTGCGGGGCTGGCGGTGGAACTCGAACTCAGCGGCGAACTCGACCATGTCAGCCCCGAGATCAGCCTCGGCGTGCACCGCATCGTGCAGGAGTCGCTCACCAACACCCTGCGCCACGCCGGACCCGACCCGCGCGCCAAGGTGCGGGTGGCGCGGCGCGACAGCGACATCCTGATCGAGATCGTCGACTCCGGTGGCGCGCCCGGCGACACCACGCGAGCGACCGATACCCCGGCGGGTGGGGTCGCCACCGTCGCCACCGTCGCCCCCGCGAACGGCCTGGCCACCGTCGGCAGCGGCCTGGGCCTGGTCGGCATGCGTGAGCGCATGGCCGTGCTCGGCGGCACCCTGAGCGCGGGCCGCCGCCCCGAGGGCGGGTGGCGGGTGCGCGCCACGATCCCGCTGGAACGCGCACCGGACGAGTGAATCGGTGGCGCGGGCCGATAGATTGATCTACGTGCCGATCACCGTTCTCGTAGTCGACGACCAGGAACTCATGCGCGCGGGATTGAAGATGGTGCTCGGCGCGCACCCCGACATCGAGGTGGTGGGGGAGGCCGACAACGGGGCCGCCGCCATCTCCCACGCCGCCGAACTGCGGCCCGACGTGGTGCTCATGGATGTGCGCATGCCGGTCACCGACGGCGTCACCGCCACCGGGCAGATCGTCGACTCCGGGTGTGGCAGCCGAGTTCTGGTCATGACCACCTTCGACCTCGACGAGCACGCCCTCGGCGCGCTGCGCGCCGGAGCCAGCGGCTTCCTGCTCAAGGACACCCCGCCCGAGGACCTCATCTCCGCCATCCGCAGCGTCGCCGCCGGTGACGCCGTGGTCTCCCCGAAGGTCACCAAACGCCTGCTCGACCGATTGATCGCCGACGATCCGGCCGCCGGTCGCGATCCGGGCGTACTGGACGTCCTCACCGCCCGGGAACGCGAGGTGCTCGAACACATCGCCGCCGGACGCTCCAATGCCGAGATCGCCTCGGCCCTCTATCTCTCCGAGGCCACCGTCAAGACGCATGTCGGCCGGGTGCTCACCAAGCTGGGGCTGCGCGACCGGGTGCAAGCGGTGGTGCTGGCCTACGAGACCGGACTGGTCCGCCCCGGCAGCGCGTGAACCCGGGTCGGATCGGGAAGCAGTTCCTGACCGCTCGGGAGGCGGCCCGCGACGGTCCGGGG
>NZ_JASCXP010000551.1:0-3930 GCF_030010695.1 Nocardia sp. CC201C | reverse complement strand
CGTCATATCCCTCCCGCCTTTCCGTCGACCGGCAGCCGCGCGGCCACCCGCCAGCGGCCGTCGGGCAGGCGGCCCGCGGTGACGGTGCCGCCCACCGCCGCCGCCCGCGCGGCCAGCCCGGTCAGTCCCGTACCACTGCCACCACCCAATCCCGCTGTCCCGGAACCGTTGTCGCACACTTCGACGGCCAGCTCGGCATCGCGGATCCGCACCACCGCGTCGATGCGGCTCGCGTCGGCGGCGTAGCGCCGAATGTTGTTGAACGCCTCGGCCAGCACTCGGTGCGCCGCCAAGGCCACCGGATCGGGCACCCGGGCGTCGCGCACGTCCGGGTCGATGTCCGACACCACCTCGGCGTCGACGGTATCGGCGAAGCGCGAGACCAGATCGTCGAGGTCGTAGGTGCCGCGCGAGCCCGCACCGTCGCCCAGGGTGTCGACCAGCGACCGGATATCGCCCAGCGCCCGCCGACCCGACTGTTCGATGCGCGCCAGCAGTGGCCGGGTGCGCTCCTCCGCGCCCGCCTGCGCGGCCTGCGCCAGCACCACCATCCCCATCACCTCGTGCGCGATCACATCGTGCAGTTCCCGTGCCATCTGGGCGCGTTCGCCCGCGACGGCCGCGCCGCGCTCGGCCACCAGCCGTTGGCGCTGGGCCCGCACGAGCAGCCCGATTCCCAGCGCGGTGACGGTCGGAACGGTGATGATCAGCACGCCTATCGGCACATCGTCGGTCCGCAGGGCCAGCGGCGACCCGACCGCGGCGACGGCCAGCGCACCGGTGAGCCCGGCATCGGCGACCGTGATGATCCGCGACGCCGCCACCCCGCTCGCGACAACTGCCACCCACGCCGAGGCCACCGCCCAACTCTGCACACCCTGCGGCCACAGGCTCACCGCGGTGATCGCGAGCACCGGCCCGGCCAGCGCGGCCACCACCCCGGCGCGTCGGGTGAGCGGCACCCCGGCGTGCCGGGTGAGCCGCACAGCGTCCTCCCGCGCCGCCGTCCAGCAGGCCCAACTCCCCAGCGCCGCCCCGCCCGCGTCCACGCCCGTCCACAACAGCGACCCCGTGGCATTCAACTCCAGCAGCGCGGCCAGCCCGGCGGGCAGCACGCACAGCGCGAACAGGAGGCGACGCATAGGCCCGACCCTAGCGGGCCGAGCGAGCCGGTTCGACAATCCAGCGCATCGACAGCAAACTGGCGGGGGTGCACCACCAGTTGGAGTTGATCTTTCTGGTCCTGTTCGCGACGATCCTGGCGCAGCCGCTGGGCAAGCGGATAGGACAGGCTCCGGCCGTGCTCATGACGGCCTTCGGATGTGTGCTCGCCCTCATTCCCTCGGTGCCGGAGATCCACATCGATCCGGAGCTGATCCTGCCGATGGTGCTGCCGCCGCTGCTCTACGCCCAGGCGCGGCGCACCTCGTGGCGGCAGTTCGCCGACAACTGGAGTGCCATCGTCATGCGGGCGGTGGTGCTGGTCATCGTGACCGCGGCGGCCGCGGCCTGGGTGTTCCACGAGATGTTCCCGACGGTGCCGATCGCCGCGGCGGTGGCATTGGGCGCGCTGGTGGCGCCACCGGATCCGGTCGCGGTCTCGGCGCTGGCGGGCAAGCTGGGGCTGCCGCGCCGCCTGGTGTCGGTGCTCGAGGGTGAGGGGCTGTTCAACGACGTCACCGCCATCGTCATCTACACGGTGGCCATTCAGGCGGTGCTGACCGGGACGTTCTCGGCGTGGAGTGCGGCCTGGGAGTTCGTGCTGTCGGCGCTGGTCGCGGTGGGCGTGGGGTTGGCGCTGGGCTGGCTGGGCACCATGCTCATGAAACGGTTGAGCGAAGCGCCGTGGCAGGTGGCGCTGGGCCTGCTGCTGCCCTTCGCGGCCTACGGCATCGCCGACGCCCGCGGCGGTTCGGGAGTGCTGGCGGTGCTGGTGAGCGCGCTGTATCTGACCGACGCGGCAACGGATTTCAGCGACAGCGCCTATCGGACGGTGGGCGACTCCTTCTGGGAGATCACCGAAATGCTGGTCACCGGTTTCGCTTTCGGCCTCATCGGCCTGGAATTGAGCACCGTGCTGCGCACCACCGGCCCGGACTGGCCGCGCTTCCTCACCGGCGCGGCCGCCGTGGTGGCGGTGGTGGTCGGGCTGCGCCTGCTGTGGCTGCTGGGCACCACCGCGGTCTTCCAGAGTTGGTGGCGCACCCGCGACAAGGATGAGCCGTACACCTGGCGGGAAACCCTGGTCACCTGGTGGGCCGGTATGCGCGGAGTGGCGACGGTCGCGCTGGCCCTGGCCGTGCCGTTCACCACCGCCGACGGCGACCCCTTCCCCGGACGCACCGAAATCCTCTTCACCGCCTTCGCCGTCGTCCTGTTCACCCTGCTGCTCCAGGGGCCGACGCTGCCTGCCGTGGTGCGCGCGACCGGTGTGCACGCCGACACCGAACTCGAGCGCACCCTGGAACGCCAACTGTGGACCCGGGTCCTCAATGCGGAACTGGCCCGCCTGAAACAGATTTCGACCACCGAGGATCTGCCGGAGGACGTCTACGTGCGGCTGCGCGAATCCTTCGAACGCCGCCTGGCCCAGGCCGATCCGGAGGCGGCCGACGACAAGGCCCGCCTCGCCACCGACAAGACCCTGAAGTTCACCACCGAGATGCGCAGGATCACCCACGAGGTCATGGAGGCGGGCCGCACCGAAGCCCTGACGGCCCGCCGCGAACCGGGTATCCCACCGGATGTGGTGGACCGGGTGATGCGCCGCCTGGACCTGCGGTCCAACCCAATGCCCTGATCTCGGCCACCCGCTCAGTCGGCGGTACCACTCTCGAATCGGACGGCCGACACCATGGCCAGCGCCAATGCCTCGGGGTCGTCGCCCCCGAGATCCGATCCCACCAGCGCGCCCTCGCGCCACAGATGCGCGAAACCGTGCACCAGCGACCAGGCCGCGAGCTGACCGGCCCGGCGATCCTCCGGTTCGATGCCCAATTCCGCTATGCCGGAACGTAATTCCGCCCCGGAGCGACGGCGCGCCGCGATCAGCCGTTCATCGTCGACACACAGCAGGTCGCGTCGGAACATGACATCGAAATGACCGGGCCAGCGCCGGGCGAAGCCGATGTAGGCGAGCGCAACGGCTCGGAAATCGCCTGCCGCACCATGCAATTGAGCCGCCAGCAGCTCGAATCCCTCGATGGCGAGTTCCGTGAGCAGTCCCTGTTTGTTGCCGAAGTGATGGGCGGGCGCGGCATGCGAGACTCCGGCCCGCTGGGCGAGGGCGCGCAGTGATACCGCGTCCACGCCGTCCTGAGCGATCTGTTCGGCCGCGGCCCGCAGCAGCGCGGCGCGTAGGTCGCCGTGGTGGTAGGCGCTCTTGGTCATCCTTCGATCCTGACGGCAAATCTTGTCATTGACAAGTTCTCGCCACGGTTCTAATCTAGCCATTGTCAAGATTCGCTGCTCGCCCTCAGGAGTGCCCCATGGCGCCGCTCATCGCCCTCATCGCCGTCACCGGACTGTCCCGACTCATCGGCCTGCTCGGTGTCGACTGGCTCGACTCCTGGCCACACGCCACACGCGTCGGCCTGGCCGCCATGTTCCTGCTCACCGCGAGCGCGCACTTCACCCAGCCCAAACGTGACGCGCTGATCGCCATGGTCCCGCCCGCCTTCCCCAACGCGGCGGCCATGATCACCCTCACCGGCGTCCTGGAGGCGGCCGGTGCGGTGGGCCTACTGCTGCCGCCGGTCGCCCCGGTCGCCGCCGCGTGCCTGGCGGCGCTGCTGATCATCATGTTCCCGGCCAATATTCGAGCCGCGCGGACCGGCGGCGGGGTCAAGACCATGCCGCTGCCCGCCCGCACGGTGGTGCAGGGCGTCTTCCTCGCCGCCTGCGTACTGGCCGCATTCTGACGGAATCCGC
>NZ_JASCXP010000550.1:0-3932 GCF_030010695.1 Nocardia sp. CC201C | reverse complement strand
CACACCCGCGGCACCGCCCAATTCGGGTACGAGCACGGGCGGCGAAGGGACCAGGGCCGCAACACTGAACACGCCGTCAACCGTAGCGCCAACCCGCCACACCAGCCCCACCCCGTCCGCGCCGCCGCGCGGTGACGCGGCCCGCAAACGCAGCATTTCGCCACCCAGCCTGGTTGAATGGGGTCAAGCTAGATGGGATGACCAGGGCGTAACCAGGCAGCCGTGACGCGCGGCAGGGACGAGGAGCAATGACCGACAACAACGGAAACGACAAAGCTACCCACCCGGAGTCGACCACGACGCCCCAGCCTGGCGCGGCCGCCGCCGAACGACCGTCACCAGCGGCCGAGGCCGCCGGCAATCGGCCCCGCAAACCCGGTGCCCGCAGCTCTGATACCCCCAAACCCCACGCGGTCAAACCCGCGCCCGGCCCGGCGCACACCCCCCACCCGCATGCGGTGGTGGTGCCGACCGTCAGCGATCCCAGCCAGTGGGGCCGCGTGGACGAGGACGGCACCGCCTGGGTGAAGACCGCCGACGGCGAGCGGGTGGTGGGCTCCTGGCAGGCCGGTGACGCCGCCGAGGGTCTGGCCCACTTCGGCCGCCGCTTCGACAACCTCGCCACCGACGTGGTGCTGCTCGAGGAACGGCTCGCCGCCGGAGCCGACGCCCGCAAGATCAAGGCCGATGCCGCCGCGCTTGCCGAATCGTTGCCGACCGCCGCCGTGATCGGCGATATCGACGGTCTGGCCCGACGGTTGCAGGCCATTATCGAACACTCCGACGAGGCGGCCGCGCACGCCAAGGAGGAGAAGGAGCGCACCCGGCACGAGCACACCGAACGCAAGGAGGCGCTCGCGGCCGAGGCCGAGCAGATCGCCGCCGAATCCACCCAGTGGAAGGCCGCGGGCGACCGGCTGCGCGAGATCCTGGAGGAGTGGAAGACCATTCGCGGCGTGGACCGCAAGGTCGACGACGCACTGTGGCGACGCTTCTCCAAGGCGCGCGAGGCGTTCAACCGCCGCCGCGGCGCGCACTTCGCCGAACTGGACCGGGAGCGGGCCGCCGCCAAGACCCGCAAGGAAGAGCTGTGCGTGCGCGCCGAGGAGCTGTCCTCCTCGACCGACTGGGCGGGCACCGCCTCGGTGTTCCGTGACCTGCTCACCGAATGGAAGGCCGCGGGCCGCGCCCCGCGCGAGGCCGACGAGCAGCTGTGGCGGCGGTTCAAGGCCGCCCAGGACGTCTTCTTCGCCGCCCGCAACGCGGCCGCCTCCGAACGCGACGCGGAATTCGAGCAGAACGCCGCCGCCAAGGAGGAACTGCTGAAGCAGTACGAGCACATCGATCCGGAGTCCGGACTCGACGCCGCCCGCGCCGCCCTGCGCGACCTGCAGGAGAAGTGGGACGCCATCGGCAAGGTGCCGCGCGAGCGCATCCACGAACTCGAGGGCCGCCTGCGCGCCATCGAGAAGAAGGTGCGCGAAGCGGTGGACGCCCAGTGGCGGCGCACCGACCCGGAGGCCATGGCGCGCGCCGCCCAATTCCGTGAACGCGTCGCCCAATTCGAGGAGCAGGCCGCCAAGGCGCAGGCCGCGGGCAAGACCCGGGACGCGGAGAAGGCCCTGGAACAGGCCAAGCAGTGGCGGGAATGGGCGGAAGCCGCCGAGGGCGCGGTCAGCCAGCGCTGACGAGGGGTCGGGCGGAGCGGACCGCGCCGCCGGCTACTCGAGGCCCTGAGCGGTTTTGAGCCGTTGATCGAACACAGCGATCGTGTCGTCGGAGAGGCGGCCGAACTCAGCCCTCGTCGCCGGTGAGCCAGCGGCGGTCCTGCTGCTCGGCGGCGGCCGCGGCCTGACGACGGCGCTCCTCGGCCTCCAGGTGCACCACGGTGCGGCTCCACACGACGCGGATCCAGTGGAAGGTGAGCACGATGGCGGCGATGGCGGCCAGGATGAGCCCGATGCCCGGACCCGAGCCCTCGTAGTTGCCCAGGCCGGGGGTCTGGCGGTGCCAGATGGAGAAGACCCCGAAGACGCTGGCGATGGCGGTGCCCGCGGTGGCGATCCAGGCCAGCACCCAGCGGCGGGTGGTCAGGGCGGCCAGTGAGAAGCCGATGCCGAACACCACCACGAACCACACGAAGATCCGGGAGGGCAGGCCGATGTGCTCGTCCTGGGCGACCGCATCGTAGAGCAGCACGTCGAAGCCGCGAGCGGCCCCGGCGTGCGGCAGCACCAGCGAGAGCAGCAGCACGAACACCGCACCGGCGACCACCAGGGCGCGCACCCCCGGATCGATCTCACCGGCGATCTTGCGTTCCACCGCCTCCAGATCGCCGCGGAACTGCTCGAACTCCTGGCTGCCCTGCTCGGTTGACTTCATCGTCTCCTCGTTCGGGTCGGGGGTCGGCCGCTGTGCCGGTCGGTCGTTCTCGTGCTCGTCACCGTGCCGATCACTCATCGCGCACTCACAGTCCGCAGCCACTGTCGCAGCCCGCGGCGGCAGGCAGCGGTTCCGGCGTGCCGATGCGCGGCAGTCCCAGGCCGACGCCGATGGGTGCGGTCTTCGGGGTGACGCCACGCTCGTGGGCGTCGCCCGCGCGGGTGCGGCGATGGTCGCGCACCACGCTGTCGGCGATGAGGTGGTGCGGGGCCGCACCGGTGATGTCGACGGTGACCAGATCGCCGGGACGGATCTCGGCGCCGGGCGCGGGATCGGCGGGCGGCCGGAAGTGCACCAGGCGGCCGTCGCGGGCGCGGCCGCTCATGCGCGCGGTGGCGGCGTTCTTCTTGCCCGCGCTGCTCTCGGCCACCAGCAGTTCCACCTCGGTGCCGACCAGTGCCTGATTGGCCTCCAGCGAGATCCGCTCCTGCAACTCGATGAGCCGCATATACCGTTCCTGGACGACCTCTTTCGGCAGCTGATCGGGCATCTCGGCGGCCGGGGTGCCGGGGCGGATGGAGTACTGGAAGGTGTAGGCGCTGGTGAACCGCGCCTGCCGCACCACATCCAGGGTCTCCTGGAAATCCTCCTCGGTCTCGCCCGGGAAGCCGACGATGATGTCGGTGGTGATGGCGGCGTGCGGCATGGCCGCCCGCACCTTCTCGATGATGCCCAGGTACTTGGACTTGCGGTAGGAGCGCCGCATGGCCTTGAGCACGCGATCGGAACCGGACTGCAACGGCATGTGCAGCTGCGGGCACACGTTCGGCGTCTCGGCCATGGCCTCGATCACGTCGTCGGTGAACTCGGCCGGATGCGGGGAGGTGAAGCGCACCCGCTCCAGGCCCTCGATGGATCCGCAGGCGCGCAGCAGTTTGGCGAATGCGCCGCGATCGCGCGGTTCGTTCGGATCGGCGAAGGAGACGCCGTAGGAGTTGACGTTCTGCCCGAGCAGCGTCACCTCCATGACGCCCTGGTCGACCAGCGCCTGCACCTCGGCCAGCACGTCGCCGGGACGGCGGTCCACCTCCTTGCCGCGCAGCGACGGCACGATGCAGAAGGTGCAGGTGTTGTTGCAGCCCACCGAGATCGACACCCAGCCCGCGTACGCGGATTCGCGCTTGGCGGGCAGCGAGGACGGGAACGCCTCGAGCGCCTCCATGATCTCCACCTGCGCCTCGCTGTTGTGGCGGGCGCGTTCCAGCAGCACCGGCAGCGAACCGATGTTGTGGGTGCCGAACACCACGTCCACCCAGGGGGCCTTCCGCACGACGGTGTCGCGGTCCTTCTGGGCCAGGCAGCCACCGACGGCGATCTGCATGCCCGGACGTTCGGCCTTGATGGGCGCGAGGTGGCCGAGGGTGCCGTACAGCTTGTTGTCGGCGTTCTCGCGCACCGCGCAGGTGTTGAACACGACGAGATCGGCGGTGTCACCGGGTGCGGCCTTGGCGTACCCGGCATCCTCGAGCAGACCGGACAGCCGCTCGGAG
>NZ_JASCXP010000549.1:0-3962 GCF_030010695.1 Nocardia sp. CC201C | reverse complement strand
TCAGCGGTCGACGGAAGGATCGTCCCAGCCGGTATCGCCACCGGCCGGGCCGGAGTAGCGCCCCCGGCCGCCCATCGGCGGATCCTGGCGGTGCCAGCCGGACACATCACCGCCGCCGTACTGTCCGCCGCTGTAATCCATCCGCTCACCGCCGGACCCCAGCTGACCGCCGCCGTATCCGGACTGCCCGCCGCCCTGGCCGGACTGCCCGCCGTAGCCGCGCTGTTCGGATCCGCCCGAACTCGGTTGCGCACCACCGTATCCCGGCTGCGCGCCGTAGCCCGACGCACCGACCGGCTGGTCTGCCCACTTACCGGGCGGCATCTGCTGCCCGGACGTGGACCGCTGCCGCGCGGCCTCCCGCTGCCGGGCGGCGTCCTCCCGGCCGCGCTGGTACGCCTGCGCGTGTCCCTTGAGTTCGGGCATCTCGCCCTCGATGGTGTTCAGCCAGCGATCCCAGCGCTGCTGCATGGGCCGCACCAGACCGCCGCCGAAGCCGACCACCAGCACGCCGCCGATGGTGGCGAGCACGGTGATGAGAATCGGCATGGTCACCGAGGTGCCGACCCCGATCTGGTTCAGGGCGGCGATGATGCCGATGCCCCAGATGAAGACGGCCGCGACCCGGCCCAGCATGCGCCCGTATTCGAGCCCGCTGAGCATATTGGAGACCAGATCCTTGACCGCGCTCGCGATCGCGCCGGCGATGCACACGATGACGATGGCGACGAAGGCCCGCGGCAGCCAGGCCACGATGCCGTTGAGCATATCGCTGACCGGGTTCGGCCCGAAGGCGCCGAAGCCGAGTTGCAGCGTGATCAGCAGGATCGCGTAGTACGCCAGTTTGGCGAGGATATCGACCGCGTCGTAGCTGCTGTTCTCGAGCATCCGATTGATGCCGCCGCGCTCCACCATCCGGTCGAAACCGATCCGGTGCAGTATTCGTGACACCAGCTTGGCGACCACCTTGGCCACCAGCCAGCCGACGACCAGGATGACCAGGAAGCCGGCGAGTTTGGGCACGAACGTGGCGACGGAACTCCAGGCGTCGGAAAGCCCACCCTGGATATCGATAGCCAGACTCGAGGAGTTCATCAAACCCCATCCCTTCGCTATCTGTTCCAGCCGGGTTGCCAGAACTTCGCTCCAAGGGGGGTTATACCCCTGAACGAACACCCTAAATGGCAGTTTGCGAAAAAGTTGCCAAATAGGGTGTTCGAGGGCCGCGACGGCGAGTTGTCAGTACGCGCCGAAGACGTTGTCCATCGATCCGTAGCGGGCGGCGGCGTAGTTGCAGGCCGCCACGATGTTCGCGACCGGATCCCACACGTCGTACGGGGTGCCGGGGACGTGGTAGGCGGCGAAGGTGGGGTCGATCACCTGCAGCAGGCCCTTGGACGGGATGCCCATGGCCGCATTGGAGTCGTACAGGTTGATGGCCTGCGGATTGCCGCTCGACTCCCGGATGATGTTGCGGTAGATGCCCTCGTAGCTGCCCGGGATGCCGTGCGCGCGCATGATGTCCAGCGCTTCGCGGATCCAGCCGTCGAGATTGTTCTCGTACACCGGGGCGGGGGCCGGCGCGGGCTCGGGAGCCGGGGCCGGAAGTTCGGGGGCGGGCATCGGCGCGGGAGCGGGCGCTTCGGCGGCCTTTTCGGCCGGAGCGGCGGGCTCCGCGGTGGCCGCGAGGGTCTCGGCGAGCGAGACCTTCTGGATCTCGGAGGAGCTGGCGTTGCCGCCCGCGGTGGCGATGGCGCCGAAGACGCCCACGGCGAGCACGGCGGCACTCGCGGTGCGGGCGGCGGCAACCACCTTGCTACGTTTATGCGGGCAGCGCAGAGCGGTCAGGGTGTTGGTGGGCATGGCGAAGTTGGATTCCTATTCGGTCTCGGCCGTCGCTTGGCCTGGAAGACAGCGCGCCACACCGGGCGAGCGCCGGGGCGGCGCTCGTCGGACGCGCTATCGGTCTGTTGTGGGAGCTGCGTTCAAACCCGTTGCGGGCGAAGAGGAATCAATTCCTGTGCAGCGTGCGCGAGGCGTTCAGTGCGGGACGCGGGCGGCCGCTGCGGCCGTGGCGCCTCCCGGCGCCGGCGTCATATTCGTTTTCCGCATAGGCGTTGGAACTCCTCGCGTCGATCAGACTTGTGGTCTGTTTCTGACAAGGTCACAGCCTGATTGCGCTACATGAACACTGCCTGAACCACAGTTGAACTACAGGTGAACCACGCGAGTGCAAGTCTCGCTCACCTGCTCGAATTCCAGCCCTGACCTGGTCATCCTGTTCCAAACTGAAAGTGATGCAGCTCACTTAGAAAGTTATCGCATCGCGCTGGACATGAGCCCGAATCGCCGGATTCTCGGCGTGTCGCGATCGTTTGGCTAACGGTTCGGACGACGCCGGGCCACGGTCGCGCGGGGGCAACGTCTCGATTCCGAGCCGGTCGTAGTCGCCTACGCCGAGCCGCAGGGCCGGGGCGCACCGCGCCGCTACCGGGCCGATGGCAAGGGCCGACAGCCGCGGTTCACCCCGCGAACCCGCGGTAACTCACCGTATGCGCGAGCACGCCACACCGGTGCCCGGCACGGTCTCACCGGCAAGCGGGCCGCAAGCAGCGCGGAATCGCCGGGTCGCGCGCGACGGCCAGGCGTGGGCCACGGTCCAGGTTCACGCGGCCATCCGGACCGGCTCGGGCAGCACCACCGCCCGCTCGGGTTCCGGATCGGCGCGGCGGCGCAGCACGCGCATGATCAGCGGGAGCAGCAGCACCATGAGCAGCAGGCGCACGCTCTGCACGCTGGTGATGAGGGGCATGTTCGCGTCCATCCCCTCTCCGGTGGCCAGGACGGCGTTGATGCCGCCCGGAGTGGTGGCCAGGTAGAGGTCGGACAGCTCCAGGTCGACCACCCACGCCAATCCGAACGCCAACGCCGCGACCAGTCCGGACAGCGCCACGATGGCGGCCGTCATGCCGGGGATCATGCGCGCCATCTCGACCACCACGGCGCGGGTGAAGCGGGTGCCGACCTCGAAGCCGATGAGGACGAACAGCAACTCCTTCAACAGGTTGGTGGGCGCGTAGCCGTGGCTGATGCCGAGCGCGGTGAGCACGGCGGTGACGAGCATGGGGCCGATGAGCGCCGGGCTCGGCAGCCGCAGCCAACGTCCGAGCCGAAGACCGATGAGGCACAACATGATCGCTATGGACAGCCCGGCGACCTGATCGCCGCGGCCGACGATCATCCAGGACGGCAGATCGGGATCGGTGACCGCGCCGCCCAGCACCGCCGCCCCGTAGCTGCCGCGCTCGCCGTCGTCCAGGAACGCCGCCAGCGCGGGCGCGGTCAACGCCACCAGGGCGACCCGCAGATACTGCATGAACGCCACCCGCCGCGGGTCGGCCTCCAACTCGTCGGCCACCGACACCACCGCCGCCGACCCACCCGCCAGCAGTCCCAGCGTCGCAGTCGGCAACTCCACCTTGGCAATTCGCGCGAACACCAGCGCGATGAGAATGCTCACCAGCACCGTCGCGGCGGTCACCGCCAGCACCGGCAGCAGATCCCATCCGATCGAAACCAGCAGCGAGACTTCGAGATAGCTGCCCATGAGCACACCCAGCATGGCCTGCACGCCGAGCGACACCTCCCGGGGCAGCGGCGCGGGCAGCCGACCCAGCAACGCCAACCCGGCTCCGATGACGATCGCCACGATCATCTGCGGCGCGGGGAACCGGACGCGTTCCAGCAGCTCGGCGAGACCGAGCACCGTGCCCAGAAGGGCCGCCCACGAAACCACCTGCCACCGGCTCATGCGTGCTGATCGTTCTCGCCGAGTATGAACAAGCAGTAACACGGTAGTTATCGCCTGTGACACGCCACGGTGATTCGAGTCGCACCCCGATCACGACCCCGGCCGATATCCCGAAATGTGACCTCCACCTCGGGATTTCGATCATTTAGCT
>NZ_JASCXP010000548.1:0-3964 GCF_030010695.1 Nocardia sp. CC201C | reverse complement strand
GCGTTCCGGCGATGTCGCGGCGGGCTCGGGGCGGGCGGTCACCAGCGGGGCGATGGGGCCGACCAGGGTGGTCACCTCGGCCGAATTCCCGGTCACCCGTTGCGGGGTGGCGGTGATGGCCGCCTTGCGGAGCAGGGCTGCGACGTCGCGGCGCTGCTCGGGCAGGACCACGGTCACCACATCGCCGGAGCTGCCCGCGCGGGCGGTGCGACCGGAACGATGCAGGTACGCCTTGTGTTCGGCGGGCGGGTCCACGTGGACGACCAGTTCCACGTCGTCCACGTGCACACCGCGGGCGGCGATATCGGTGGCGACCAGCACGCGCGCGGTACCCGCGGCGAAGGCGGCGAGGTTGCGGTCGCGCACCGCCTGGGAGAGGTTGCCGTGCAGGTCGGTGGCGGGAATGCCAACGGCCGTCAGCTGTTTGGCCAGGCGGCGGGCGTGGTGTTTGGTGCGCATGAACAGGATGCGGCGGCCGGTGCCGGAGGCCAGCACCTGCACCAGATCGCGTTTGGCGCCGGCGTCGGAGACCTCGAAGATGTGGTGGGTCATGGCCGGAACCGGCGAATGCGCCTCATCCACGCTGTGCGACAGCGGATTTCGCAGGAAGCGTTTAACCAGTTTGTTCACGCCGTTGTCCAGGGTGGCGGAGAACAGCAGCCGCTGACCGGTATCCGGAGTGGCCGCGAGAATACGGGTCACGCCGGGTAGGAAGCCGAGATCGGCCATATGGTCGGCCTCGTCGAGCACGGTGATGCGCACCGCGTCCAACGAGACCAGGCCCTGCTTCATGAGGTCCTCGAGGCGGCCGGGGCAGGCCACCACGATCTGCGCGGTCTTCAGCGCACGCGCCTGCCGATTCTGCGGGACGCCACCGAAGATGGTCGTCACCCGCAGCCCGCACGCGGTGGCCATGGGTTCCAGGGTGGCGGCGATCTGGGTCGCCAGCTCGCGCGTGGGGGCCAGGATCAGCCCGGCCGGGCGCGCGGGCGTGACCGCCACACCGGCGAGCCGGTGCACCATCGGAATGGAGAAGGCGAGGGTTTTACCGCTGCCGGTCTTACCGCGCGCCAGCACGTCGCGACCCACGAGGGTGTCGGGCAGCGTGGCCGCCTGAATCGGGAAGGGCGCGGTGATCCCGTTCGCGGTCAGCGCGTCGATCAGGTCGGTGCGCAGGCCGAGCGCGGCGAAGGTCGTGGCAGGGCTCGATGAACGAGTCGTCATGGGTATTCGGGGTGCCTTTCGAGCATCTGGGGTGACCGCAGCGGTGCACGAAAGAAAGACATCCACGACGGAAAGGAGTACAAGATCAGTACTCGACTCCAGCACTATAGCTCACCCCGGCCGCTCGGGGCGGACAATGTGTCCCGTCCCGCACCGGCCGGGGTGCGTTGACGGTCAGCCGTAGTGGCAGACGTAGTGCACCGGCGAGAGCACCTCGATCTGGAAGGAGCTGTTCGCGGGCACGTCGAAGGACTGCCCACCCCGGTAGGTGACGGCCTCGCTCGCCCCGGCGAGGGTGATCCGGCACTCCCCGTCCAGCAACTCCATGACCTCGGGCGCGCCGGTGTCGAATGTCAGCGTGGCCGGGAGGATCGTCCCCACGGACTTGCGGGTGCCGTCGGCCAACTCGATGTCGTGGCTGAGGCATTTGCCGTCGAAGTAGACATTGGCCTTCTTGGTGACGGTGACATTCTCGAACGTCGTCATGAACTCTCCTCGTTCCGGGGGACGAGCCAGCCTAGCTGGCGCCGCCCCCGGGACCCTCGGGAGGTCAGGCCGCGGAGGTGACGCGGTAGACGTCGTAGACGCCCTCCACATTGCGGACCACGTTGAGCAGGTGGCCGAGATGTTTGGGGTCGCCCATCTCGAAGGTGAACTTGGAGATGGCCACCCGGTCACCGGAGGTCATGACCGAGGCGGAGAGGATATTGACCTTCTCGTCGGCGAGCACCTTGGTGACGTCGGAGAGCAGCCGGGTGCGATCCAGGGCCTCGATCTGGATGGCGACCAGGAAGACCGAGGACGGGGACGGAGCCCATTTCACCTCGATGATGCGTTCCGGCTCGCTGCGCAGCGAGTCGGCATTGGTGCAGTCGGTGCGGTGCACCGACACCGCACCGCCGCGGGTCACGAAGCCCATGATCTCGTCACCCGGCACCGGGGTGCAGCACTTGGCCAGCTTGGCCACCGTGCCGGACGCGCCCGGAATCTCCACACCCGCGTCACCGGTGCCACGCTGGCGCGCCGGAACCGTGGAGGGCGTGGACCGTTCGGCGAGTTCGTTCTCCACATCGCCGACGCCGCCGAGTTGGGCCATGAGTCGCTGCACCACATGGTGCGCCGACACCTGGCTCTCGCCGACCGCGGCGTAGAGCGCCGAGATATCCGGGTAGTGCAGTTCGTGGGCCAGCGCCGACATGGCGTCGGCGCTCATCAGGCGCTGCAACGGCAGGCCCGAACGCCGGACCTCCTTGCTGATGGCCTCCTTGCCCGCTTCCAGGGCCTCTTCGCGGCGCTCCTTGGCGAACCACTGCCGGATCTTGGCCTTGGCGCGCGGGGAGACCACGAAGTTCTGCCAGTCGCGGCTGGGTCCGGCGTTCTGCGCCTTGGAGGTGAAGATCTCGACGACCTCACCGTTCTCCAGCTGCCGTTCCAGCGCGACCAGGCGGCCGTTCACGCGGGCACCGATACAGCGGTGGCCGACCTCGGTGTGCACGGCGTAGGCGAAATCCACCGGGGTGGACTTCTGCGGCAGCGTGATCACATCGCCCTTGGGGGTGAACACGAAGATCTCGGGCGATTTCAGATCGAAGCGCAGTGACTCCAGGAACTCGGCCGGGTCGGCGGCCTCCCGCTGCCAGTCCAGCAGCTGCCGCATCCACGCCATGTCATCGACCTCGGTCGAATCATTGGAGTGTTTGCCCTTGGTCTCCTTGTACCGCCAGTGCGCGGCGATGCCGAACTCGGCGGTCCGGTGCATGTCCTGGGTGCGGATCTGCACCTCCAGGGGTTTGCCGTCCGGGCCGACCACGGTGGTGTGCAGCGACTGGTAGACGCCGTAGCGCGGCTGGGCGATGTAGTCCTTGAACCGGCCCGCCATCGGCTGCCACAGCGAGTGCACCACACCGACCGCGGCATAGCAGTCGCGCACCTCGTCGCAGAGGATGCGGATGCCGACCAGATCGTGGATGTCGTCGAAGTCCTTACCCTTGACGATCATCTTCTGGTAGATCGACCAGTAGTGCTTGGGGCGGCCCTCGACGATGGCATTGATCCGGCTGGCGGCGAGGGTGTTGACGATCTCGGCGCGCACCTTGGCCAGGTAGGTGTCGCGGGAGGGCGCGCGGTCGGCGACCAGGCGCACGATCTCGTCGTACTTCTTGGGGTGCAGGATCGCGAAGGCGAGATCCTCCAGCTCCCATTTGACGGTCGCCATACCGAGCCGGTGCGCCAGCGGCGCGATGACCTCGAGGGTTTCGCGGGCCTTCTTGGCCTGCTTCTCCGGCGGCAGGAACCGCATGGTGCGCATATTGTGCAGCCGGTCGGCCACCTTGATCACCAGCACGCGCGGGTCGCGGGCCATGGCGATGATCATCTTGCGAATGGTCTCGGCCTCGGCGGCCGCACCCAGGTTCACCTTGTCCAGCTTGGTGACGCCGTCGACCAGGTGCGCGACCTCCTGACCGAATTCGTTGGTCAGCTCGTCGAGGGAGTAGCCGGTGTCCTCGACGGTGTCGTGCAGCAGTGCGGCCACCAGCGTGGTGGTGTCCATGCCCAGCTCGGCCAGGATGTTGGCCACCGCCAGCGGATGGGTGATGTACGGATCGCCGGATTTGCGGAACTGATGCGCGTGCTTCTCGTCGGCCACGTCGAAGGCGCGCTGCAACAGCTGCAGGTTGGCCTTCGGATACAGCTCGCGATGGACGGTCGCGAGGGGTTCGAGCACCGGCTTGACGGCGGC
>NZ_JASCXP010000547.1:0-3980 GCF_030010695.1 Nocardia sp. CC201C | reverse complement strand
GCTGGAGCGGATGCCGGAAGGCCACGGCCCGCCCGGATCGGTGCAGCAGGCCGGTGTCCGCCGCGACGGTGAGCGCGTCCCCGGTGCAGCCGAGGCGACCCAGGACCCGCTCGACCAGCTCGAGATCGCCGGTCTCCTCCGCGGCGACGACCAGCAGCGCGGTGCGCACGGCCGCGGGGTATCCGGCGATGCGATCCGCGTAGCCCGCGCACAACCGCCGCGTCAGCTCCTCCGCATCGACTACCTCGGCGGCAGTGTGCGATGAACCTCCGCCCATCCGATCCGCACGCGACAGCCCTCCGCTCGCCGCATCAGCCTGCGGCAACCCTCCGCTCGCCGCATCCCCCCGCGGCAACCCGTCCCCCCGTACCGACCCGTCGGCAGCCATGGCGGGAAATTCCGAGGCCGCCAACGGGTTCCCGGCAGCGGCCCGCAACACCCGGTCGCGCGCGTCCGGGGCGAGATCCGGGAAGCGGTGTGCGAGGAGAGCGGCGGCGGACTCGTGGTCCAGCGGTGCGAGCCGGAGTTCGGGCAATCCGTCGGCGCGGAGTTCGGTATCTCCGGCGAAGAGCAGGGCCAGGTGCTCCGCATCGAGGCGGCGGGCGGCGAACAGCAGGGCGTCCAGGCTGGGACGGTCCAGCAGGTGGGCGTCGTCGATCAGGCACAGCACCGGAGCGGGCGCGGCGAGTTCGGCCAGCAGCGAGAGCACGGCCAAGCCGACGCAGAAGCGGTCGGCAGTGTCGCAGACCCGACGGCCGAGCGCGGTATCCAGGGCGCGGCGCTGCGGTGCCGGTAGTGCGTCCAGAGCGTTGTCGGCATCCTCCCCCACAGCCTCCAGCAACCGGCGCAGGCCCGCGAAGGGCAGGTCGGAGCCGTTCTCGATACCGGTGCAGCGCAGGACCCGCCAGCCCGCGGCGGCGTCCTCGGCCGCGTCCAACAGCGCGGTCTTGCCCAGGCCCGGGTCGGCGATCACGGTCAGCACACGACCGTGGCCCGCCCGTGCGTCGTCGAGCAGGTTGTGGATGTGCTGTATTTCTTTGACACGACCGAACAGCACATGCGACAACCTATGTCCCGGACCGGGAATCAGCAAATGGTGAACGTTCTGATTTCGCACCGTGCGCGCAGGTCGGCCGCACGTACCGAAACGGTCGGTCGGTCCAAAGAGAATGACCGACTATGACCGCGCGAACACTCGACCCACCGACTCCCGGCTCCCGGCGTCCCCCGGCGCCGTCTCTGATCGGCCGCACCGCGGAGGTGCACCGCATCGCGGCCCTCACCGCGGCGGCCGCCGCGGATCGCGGTGGCGGACTCGCCGTGCTCGGCGATTCGGGCACGGGCAAGTCGGCGCTGCTCGGGTACGCGGCAGCGGCGGCCCCCGACTCGGTGCTGGTACTGCAGTGCACCGGAGTCGAGAGCGAGTCCGAATTGCCTTTCGCCGGGCTGCAATTGCTCCTCCACCCCTTCCTGGACCGGCTCGATGCCCTCGCCGAACCACATCGCGGCATCCTGCGCCGGGCCTTCGGCCTGAGCGCCGCCGCGTCCAATCCCTCGAACGACCGCTTCGCGGTCGGCCTGGCCACCCTGGAACTGCTGGCCGAGATCGCCGCCGAGCAGCCGCTGCTGTGCCTGATCGACGATGCGCAGTGGCTGGACTGTCCCTCGGTGGACGCCCTGCACTTCGCGGCGAATCGGCTCGATGCCGAGGCGGTGGCGCTGATCTTCGCGGCACGACCGGAGTACCGCACCGCGCTGCCGGTACTGCGGTTGGGCCCGCTCGACACCGCGCACTCCCGAACTCTGTTGGATGAGCGGTTTCCGCAGCTCGCCCCCGAACTGCGCGACCGGGTGCTCGCCGAGGCGGCCGGAATCCCGCTGGCCATCCTGGAATTGCCGCGCATGGATCTCGACGCACTGCCGGTGGAGCCACTGCCGCTGCCCGAACGGCTCTATGCGGGTTACTGCGATCATATTGCGGCTCAGCATGACTCGACGCGGCTGGCACTCCTGGTGGTGGCCGCCGAAGAGACCGGGTGCGTCACCGTAGTGCGACGCGCCCTGCGCCGGCTCGGGTTGAGCGATGACGCACTGGTGGCAGCCGAGCACTCCAGCATGGTCGTCGTTTCCGGTACCCGAGTGACCTTCCGGCATCCGCTCAAGCGCTCCGCCGCCTACCGGTTGGCTCCGTTCACCAGTCGCCAGACCGTGCACGCGACGCTGGCCGAGGTACTGGCCGACGATCCGGACCGCAGGGCCTGGCATCTGGCCGCCGGGACCGCCGCACCGGACGAAACCGTCGCCGCCGCAGTGGAAGCCGCGGCGCTGCGGGCCGCCGACCGCAGTGCCCACGGCACCGCCGCCACCGCCTTCGAACGCGCGGCGCGACTCACGCCCGATCCGGTGCACGCTGCCCGCCGCCTGACTCGTGCCATGGCGGCACTGATGGAGGCGGGACGGCCCGAGCATGCGCTCGTGGTCGCCGACCGGCTGGACCCCGCGGTACTGGATGCGCCGCGTCGGACCCGCATGCACGAACTGCGCGCACAGATCGCCGTCGAATCCGATTCGCTCGGCACGGCCTACGATCTGTTCCGCACGGCCGCGGCGGAATCCGCTGTCGCGCAGCCCTATCGGGCCGGTCTGCTGCTGCTCGACGCCGCGCGCGCCGCCTGGGTGGCCGGTGATCTGCCGGGCCTGCTCCGCGCCCGAGAGCAGCTGGCCGACCTGGCCCTCGGCACCTCCGCCGCACCGCTGCTGGCCGCCGTGGACGGTCCCATCCAGCTGGCGACCGGTGCCCAGCCCGCCGGTGTCGCGCTCATTCACGCCACGACGAGAACCGGGCGATCGGCACCGGATCCCTCCGCGCGGTTCACCATGGCCCTGCTGGCCACCCTCGCCTCCGATATCGAGCAGGCGCACGCGCTGCTGACCGATCTGGCCGCCGAGTACAGCACGCTCGGCATGGCCGGGCGGCTGCCCGCGGTGCATGGCGCGCTGGGCACGATCCAGCTGCTGCTCGGTCGTTTTCATGATGCCGAGGCCACCTGCCTGGAGGCGGCCCGGTTGGCCGACTGCACGGGCACGCCGAGCCGGGCGCGCCAGGCCCGGTCCATCCTCGCCGTCCTGGCCGCGGTGCGCGGTGACGCCGATCGCTGCCGGGAGCTGGCCGGCCGGCAACCACGGCACCCGCGCCGCGCGGTGAACACCATCGACGCCGCGCACACCGAATGGGCACTGCTGCACCTGGATCTGGCACAGGGGCGCTACGAGGCGGCGGTAGCGCGGGGTGAGGCGCTGGCCAACAGCCCGCACCGGCCGCTGGCCCAGTGGCCGCACCTGCTCGCGGACCGAGTGGAGGCGGCCGTGCGCCAGCGACAGCCGGAGCGGGCCGCCGAACCGCTCGCGGCACTCGTCGAATTCGCCGCCGCGACCGAGAATCCGTGGGTGCAAGGCCTGGCGCTGCGCTGCGGCGCGCTGGTGGACGGCGACGCCGACCGGTACGAGGAAGCGCTGCGCCTGCACGCCGAGGCACAGCGCGGATTCGACCACGCGCGCACCGCACTGCTGTACGGCGAATGGCTGCGGCGGGAGCGCCGGGTGCGGGAGGCACGCGCCCGGCTGTCGACGGCGCTGGCGGACTTCGAACGGCTGGGCGCGCGGCCCTGGGCGGAGCGGGCACGGGCCGAGTCGCGGGCGGCAGGCGGGGCCGAACCCACCGATACCGCAGCGCCCGCGCCGAGTGATCATCGCGTGGGACTGCTCACTCCGCAGGAACTCCAGGTGGTTCGCCTGGCAGCTCTCGGCGCGACCAACAACGAGATCGGCGCACGCCTGTTTCTCAGCCCCAAAACCGTTGGGCACCACCTCTATCGGGCCTTTCCGAAGCTCGGGGTACGCAGTCGCGTCGAGCTGGCTCGGCTGCTGGCCGACGAACCCTGGTGAGCCGTCGCCGGGCGGGGGAGTGAATTGCGGCCCGA
>NZ_JASCXP010000546.1:0-3993 GCF_030010695.1 Nocardia sp. CC201C | reverse complement strand
CGGCGAAGCGGAGGTCTACACGCGCGCCGCGCTGCGCAAGGTGCTGTGGCAGCTCGCGAACGTCGAATCCGGAGCGCGGCTTCATCCGGCCGAACTCGCGGAACTGGCGGTGGCCCTGCGGAATCCGGTGGTGCGGGATGTCATGTTCGCGCTCGCCCCGGGTGACCACGCCGCGGCCGCGGAGGCGCTGTGGATCCACCTCACCCGCGTTCTACCCGACCCGGACCGAGCCGAGGCGGCCGCACTGCTCGGCTACTGCGCCTATGTGCGCGGCGACGGTCCACTGGCCGGAGTCGCACTGGACGCGGCGCTGGCCTCCGATCCGGACCACACCATGGCCCGCCTGCTGGAGACGGCGCTGCGGAACGGTCTGCGCCCGGCCCAGCTGCGCCGGATCGCCGAGACCGGTCGCGAAGCCGCCGCGATCCTCGGCGTCGACCTCGGCCCGGAGCTGTCGTGACCGCCCCGGCGGGCCCACTTCCGCACACCGGTCATCCGGTCGATGCCGGGAGAAGCACGCCGAAACCCCGTCCGCGCCCGGCAAGGCCGAACCCGGGGCGAACGGGGCTCGGCCGAATGAGTCCGGGGCGAACGGGGCTCGGGCGAACGAGTCCGGGCGAACGGGGCTCGGACGAACGGGGCTCGGGCGAACGGGGCTCGGCCGAACGAGTCCGGGGCGAATGAGTCCGGGGCGAATGAGTCCGGGGCGACCGGGGCTGCGCGAACGTGTCCGAGGCGAACGTGTCCGAGGCGAACGTGTCCGAGGCGAACGTGTCCGAGGCGGACGGGACTGCGGCGGACGGGACTGGGGCGGACGGGTTGGCGAAGGCGCGGGTCAGCGGCGGGCGCTGTGCGCGCGGTCGCCGAGCGTCTGCAGGAACGACCAGGCATCGGCCACGATGGTGTCCAACTCGGTGTGTCGCGGACGCCAGTCGAGTTCGGTGACTGCCCGCTCGCTGGACGCGATGAGCACCGCCGGATCGCCCGCCCGCCGAGGGGCGTCGATCGCGCGGATGGGCAGGCCGGTGACGCGCTCGCAGGCCGAAATCACCTCGCGCACCGAGAAACCGGTTCCGCTGCCGAGATTGAAGATGCGGTGCGCACCGGGGCGCGACTGCGCCAGGGCCAGCAGATGCGCCTGGGCGAGATCGCGGATGTGGATGTAGTCGCGCACCGCGGTGCCGTCGGCGGTGGGGTAGTCGGTGCCGAAGACCGAGATGGACTCGCGGTGGCCCAGCGCCGTCTGCAGGACGAGGGGAATGAGATGGGTTTCCACGACGCGGTTCTCACCCAGGCCCGCGTACGCGCCCGCCACATTGAAGTAGCGCAGGCTGGTCGCCGCCAGACCGTGCGCCGCCGCGTAGGAGGTGATGGCGTAGTCGATGGACAGCTTCGACGCCCCGTAGGGGTTCGTCGGCCGGGTCGGCGCGTCCTCCACGATCGGCACCTGTTCCGGCTCGCCGTACACAGCGGCGGTGGAGGAGAAGACCAGGCGCGGCGTACCGGCGGCGCGCATGGCCTCCAGCAGGGCGAGGGTCTTCACCACATTGCCGTGCCAGTACTTCTCCGGCTGCTGCACCGATTCCCCGACCAGCGACTGCGCCGCGAAATGCAACACGCCGTCGAAGTTCTCGGCGGCGACGAGCTCCACGCCCACCGTGGCGATATCACCCTCCACGAACTTGGCGCCGGTGGGCACCCCGTCGGCATTGCCGGTCGAGACATCGTCCACCACGACCACCTCGTGGCCGTCTTCGAGCAGCACCTGCGCGCAGACGCCGCCGACATAGCCGGCACCGCCCGTGACCAGAAGTTTCACGCCTCAGACCAACTTCACCTGGACGGCGTGGGCCATCTCGTCGGAGAGTTCGAAACCGGCGTGGCCCGGCACCAGAATGACCACCGCGCCCGGCTTGGTCTCGACGTTCACGCGGGCGTCGGGCACCACGCCCGCCTCCCGCAGCTGGTTGATGATCTCCGGATCGGTCTGGATGTGCTCGGAGAGCCGTCGCACCACCACCGCCGCGGACTGCCCGGAGGGCAGGTCCGAGAGCCGGACCAGCTTCTCCTCGGCGTTCGAGGTGCCGGTGACACCCAGCTCGTCCAGGCCCGGGATCGGGTTGCCGTACGGCGAGGTCGTGGGGTGGTTGAGCACCTCGACCAGACGGCGCTCCACCTCCTCGCTCATCACGTGCTCCCAGCGACACGCCTCGGCGTGCACGTTCTGCCAGTCCAGTCCGATGATGTCGACCAGCAGCCGCTCGGCCAGCCGGTGCTTGCGCATCACCGCGACCGCCATGGCCCGGCCCTTCTCCGTCAACTCGAGATGGCGATCACCCGCGACGGTCAGCAGTCCGTCGCGTTCCATGCGCGCCACCGTCTGACTGACCGTGGGCCCGCTCTGCTCGAGGCGCTCGGCGATGCGCGCACGCAAGGGCGTGACGCCCTCCTCCTCGAGGTCGTAGATGGTACGGAGGTACATCTCCGTGGTGTCGACCAGATCCTTCACCTGTTTAACCCCTTCGTCGTGCACGAATTCTACCCATGCGCGGCGGCTGCACCGGGCGACAGCTTATTTCGCGAACGCACTGTCAACACCCAGGGCGCGCTGCGTGTTCCCTGCGGGTTCGGTGCTGCGCGGTGTCCAGAGCCTACGAAGCGCCGTGACGCATTAGCGTGGCAGGTATGCCTGGCCCACCGCGCAGTGACGGCACCGTCGTCTGGACCGACCGTTTCCTGGACTACAAGTGGACGCCGGAGCATCCGATGCGTCCCGTGCGGCTGCGCTTCACCATGGCGCTGGCCGAGAGTCTCGGCCTGTTCGACGGGGTGGAGGCGCTCTCGCCGACGGCGGCCACCGAGGGCGATCTGCTGCGCGTGCACACCCACGACTACATCGAAGCGGTCAAGCACGCTCGACAACCGGACGGTCAGCCGCCGCTGGCACCGCCCTACGGACTCGGTTCCCCCGACAACCCGGTGTTCCCGCAGATGCACGAGGCGGCCTCGGTCATCGTCGGCGGGACCCTCGCGGCGGCCCGGGAGATCGCCGCCGGACGCACCCGCCGCGCGGTGAGCATCGGCGGCGGCATGCACCACGCCATGCCGGCTTCGGCGGCCGGATTCTGCGTGTACAACGATGCGGCGGTGGCGATTTCGTGGCTGCTGGACAACGGTTTCGACCGCATCGCCTACCTGGATGTGGACGTCCACCATGGGGACGGGGTGCAGCGGGCCTTCTACGACGACCCGCGCGTGCTGACCGTCTCCATCCACCAGCATCCGGCGACGCTGTGGCCGAATACCGGCTGGTCCGAGGAGACCGGCGCGGGTAAGGCGGAGGGCACCGCGGTGAACCTCGCCATCATGCCCGGCACCCGGGACGCGTTGTGGCTGCGGGGCTTCCACGCGGTGGTGCCCGGCGCGCTGGCCGCGTTCCGGCCGCAGATCGTGGTCAGCCAGTGCGGCGTCGACACCCACCGCGAGGATCCGCTCGCCGACCTGGAGCTGTCGGTGGACGGACAGCGCGCCGCCTTCCTGGCCATGCGCGAACTGGCCGACCGCTACGCCGAGGGCCGCTGGCTGGCCATCGGCGGTGGCGGCTACGGGCTGATCCGGGTGGTGCCACGCGCCTGGACGCATCTGCTGGCCGCCGCCCTGGACCGCGATATCGACCCGGCCACCCCCATTCCGGCGGAGTGGGCCGCGGCCGCCGCCGAGTACGCGCCGAATATCGCGCCGCCCGCCACCATGGGCGACGGCGGCGACATCGCCTTCGAACGCTGGGACGGCCCCGGCGGCGGCCGGGAGACCGGTGACGAACGCGCCGACCGGGCCCGCCGGGCCCTCGACACATCCGTATTGGCAACACGCCGAGCGACTTTCGGACTGCTCGGCCTGGATCCGGAGGATCCCCGTGACTGAACCCACCGACCCGGCGACACCGCCGCCGGGCGAACCCGCCGCACGCGACAGACCCGCCGCCGGCGAGCC
>NZ_JASCXP010000545.1:0-4008 GCF_030010695.1 Nocardia sp. CC201C | reverse complement strand
GCCGCCCACCCGGCGCCGCCACCCCCGCCCTCGGCGTCCTCGACCACATGCATGCCCTGGAACGCGGCGACTGGTCGATGGTCGACACCGTCCCCGACCACCTGCGCCGCCAGGCCACCGGCCTCATCGCCGCCCACCTGCAATGGCACCTGGAACGCCAGCTCCGCACCCTCCCCCTCATCGAACGCACTCGCCCCCACGAACCCCTCGAAGCCTCGGCGGCATCCCAGGTGGGTTGATCTTCGACCCCGGTGTCCGCCAGCACTCCGGACCGCGAGCAGCGCGGCCGACTTGTGGAGAGTTGGCGGAGATAGCGACGGTCTCGGTCGGGCGCTGTGCGGCGTGGTGCAGGATTGGGGGCGTGATCGGTAATCGCAAGTCCTCCGTAGCCATGCCTGCCGTGCGTCCGCCGTCGCCGCATCCGTCGGGGGCGACGCCGCCCAAGATTCCGGCCGAGTTCGTGCCCCGACATGTGGCGCTGGTGATGGATGGCAACGGTCGGTGGGCGCAGGAGCGGGGTTTGCCGCGGACCGCGGGGCACGAGCGGGGTGAGGCCGTGCTCATGGATACCGTCGAGGGCTGTATCGAGATCGGGGTCAAGTGGCTGTCGGCGTACGCGTTCTCCACCGAGAATTGGCGGCGCAGCCCCGATGAGGTGCGCTTCCTCATGGGCTTCAACCGGGATGTGATCCGGCGGCGGCGCGACGAGATGCACGAGATGGGGGTGCGGGTGCGCTGGGCGGGGCGGCGACCGCGGTTGTGGCGCAGCGTGATCAAGGAACTCGAGGTCGCCGAGGAGCTCACCAGGGACAATACGGTGATGACCCTGACCATGTGCGTGAACTACGGCGGTCGCGCCGAGATCGCCGATGCGGCAAGGGAAATCGCGCGCCGGGTGCAGGCGGGCGAGATCGATCCGGAGAAGATCAACGAAGATACCTTCGCCCGGTTCCTGGACGAGCCGGATATGCCGGACGTGGACCTGTTCCTGCGCCCCTCGGGTGAGTTCCGCAGCTCCAACTTCCTGCTGTGGCAGTCCGCGTACGCCGAATACGTCTTCCAGGACACGCTCTTCCCGGATTTCGACCGCCGCAATCTGTGGGCCGCGTGCCTCGAATACGCCAAGCGCGACCGCCGGTTCGGCGGGGTGAAGTGAGCGAGACGACCACCGCCGAGGAACTCCAGGCCCGCGCCGGTGCGTGCCTGGAGCGCTACGACGTCCCGGTGCGGGTGGAGGACGGCGGTCTGGGCTTCCGGTACGACGGCGCGCTCTGCTCACTGCGTGGGGTGAACCTGGCTCCCGGCCTGGACGTGCTCACCCTGACCTGCGTGCTGGCCTGGGACCGGCCGCTGAAACCGCAGCTGCACAAGCGCGTCGCCGAGCGCAATGCCGGGCTCCAGTTCGGTTCCATCACGGTGATCGGCCACGACAAGCAGGCCGATGTCATCCTGCGCTACACCTTCCCGGCGGCCGGGTTGGACGATGAGGCGCTGGCGACCATGCTGCTGCTGGTGCTGTCGGGGGCGGGGCGCGCCCGGCAGGGGCTGCTGCCGTAGCGATTCGGATACGGCGGCCGTGACGTAATGAAACAGCTGCCGTATCTGTGTACCATTGTCTCTCTCAGGAGGACACGTGGAATCTGCGCTGCCCGTTCACAATCCGGACCCGAATGCGGAGACGTTGCTCGAACGCGCCTATCAGCAGGTCGTCGCGCGCGTCGACGACACCGACCCCACCCGGGCGAAACTGCTCGACGCGGCCTTCGAGCAGTTCTGCTGGCTGGGCATCCAGCGCTCGACCATGGAGGATGTGGCGCGGCGCGCCGGGGTCTCCCGCATCACCCTCTACCGCCGCTTCGCCACCAAGGACCTGCTGGTCGAAGAGGTGATACTGCGTGAGTTCCGCCGGTACTTCCGCCAGTTCTTCCTGGATATCGCGCCCGCCGAATCCGCGGCCGACCGCGTGGTGCTCGGGTTCGTGAGTTCCCTGCGCACCATCCGGAACAACCCGCTGATCGGCGGTCTGATCGCCGCGGAGCCGAATCACCTGGTGAGTTCGCTCATCGGCGACGACGGGCGCACGGTGGCGATGGTGAGTCAATTCGTGGCCGGTCAGTTGCGTCAGGAGCAGCGGGCGGGCACGGTGTCGGAGGCGGTTCAGGTCGATCTGGTGGCCGAACTCATGGTGCGCACCTGCGCGTCGTTCCTGGCGATCCCGAGCCGGATTGTCGATCTGGACGACGACGAGCGGCTGGCCGAGATCGCGCGGCGCTTCCTGGTGCCCATGCTACGGCCGGACGAGCCCGTGGACTGAGCGCACCGCCGCGAATCCCGTTCAGGCGGGAGCGATTTCGTCGGCCCGGTACTGCGGGAACAGTAGTTCGGTGCCGCGGGCGATGTCTTCCGGCGTGGTGTCGCCGATGATGAGGTGCTGCAGGATGTAGCCGGGCAGGATGCCCATGAGCGTCTTGGCGACGGCCTCGATGTCGGCGGTCTCGGGTAGCCAGCCGACGTCGCGCATCCGGCGGGCGTACTCCATCCAGAGCCCGCGGATACTGCCGATATTGGTGCGCACGAAGTCGGCGATGTGCGGATTGGTGAGCGCCAGCGACCACGCCTGGGGGAGCAGTCGCACCGGACCGCCGGGTTCGGCCTGCTGCGTGATGGTCTCGGCCATGAGGCGCACCAGCTCCGGGGGAGTGGGCAGCGGATCGCGGTGCACCGCCGCGGTGAGCGACTCGCGCAGCCCGCTGCTGGCCTGGTAGATGAGCGCGGCGACGATGTCGTCCTTGCTCTTGAAGTAGCGGTAGACGGCCCCCGCGGAGAGTCCGGCCTCGGCGAAGACGTCCTGCATGGTGGCGGTGTGCAGGCCCTTGCGGGCAAAGCAGGTCTGGGCGGCTTCGAGGATCTGCTGCCTGCGGCGTTCCAGGTGTTCTTCGCTGACTCTGGGCATGGTTCAAAAGTAAAACGAATATCCGTTCTTGACAAGCTGACAACCGGATGTCAGGGTTGTCCCATCAAAAGAGAACGAGCCTCCGATTTTCTTGGGAGCCACCTGATGAACACCACCCAGCGCGCCATCGCCCTCGGGATCGCCGCCGCCCTCATCCAGGCCGTCATGCTCATCGCCTTCGCCTGGCCCGCCGTCAATATCGGGGCGCGGGAGCTGCCCATCGCCGTGACCGGACCGCAATCGGCCGTGGTGGCCGACAAACTCACCCAGCGAGACGCGGACGCCTTCGAGATCACCACCGTCGCGGACGAATCCGCCGCCCGCACCGCCATCGACGAGCGTGAGGTGTACGGCGCCATCGTGACCGGGGACGGACAACCCCGGGTGCTGATCGCCTCCGGCGCGAGTCCCGCGGTGGCACAACAGCTCACGGCCATCGGCCAGCAGCTCGCCGGCACCCCCGCCGCTCCCGTCGAGGATGTGGTGGCCGCCGATCCCGATGATCCGCGCGGTGCCGGATTCGGCGCGATGGTGCTGCCCCTGGTGATGTCCGGTCTCGCCGCCGGGGTGCTGCTGTCCCTGCTGATTCCCGCGGTCGGCGGACGCGTCACGGGACTGTTCAGCTTCGCCGTCACCGGTGGACTGCTGAGCATGGCCATCGTGCAGGGCTGGCTGTCGATCCTGCCCGGGTCCTACTGGACACTCGCCGCCATCGCCGGTCTGGTCTCCTTCACCGTCGCCGGAACCGTGGTCGGACTGGCCACCGCCGTCGGCCGCGCGGGTATCGGACTGGCCGCGCTGACCCTGCTGCTGATCGGCAACCCCTTCTCCGGGGCCACCTCCGCTCCCGAACTCCTGCCGCAGCCCTGGGGTGTCCTCGGTCAGCTGCTGCCGCCCGGCGCGGCGGCCAGCCTGCTCCGCTCGGTGGCGTTCTTCGACGGTGCCGGTGCGGCGGCACCGCTGACCGTCCTGCTGGTCTGGGCCGCCGCGGCGCTGGCCCTGCTCGGACTGGGTGCCGTGCGTGCCCGCCGGGTCGAGGCCCCGGCCGGTGCCCC
>NZ_JASCXP010000544.1:0-4012 GCF_030010695.1 Nocardia sp. CC201C | reverse complement strand
GTCGGTGCGGGCGGCGGCCCAGCCGAACTTCCGGTAGCGCTCGTTCCGGTAGCCGATCATGGCGTCGAGGGTGTTGATCGCGCGGTAGGCCAGCAGGCCCGGAATACCGGCCACCGCACCCCAGAACAGCGGGGCGACCGTCGCGTCCGAGGTGTTCTCGGCGATGGATTCCAGTGCGGCCCGGGCCAATCCGTCGGCGTCGAGGACCGTGGGGTCGCGACCGCACAGGGACGGCAGCAACTCCCGCGCCCCCGCCAGGTCGTCGGCCTCCAGGCGGTCGGCCATGGCGCGGCCGGTGCGGGCCAGGCTGCGGCCGCCGAGCACGGTCCAGGTGGCGGCGGCGGTGAGCGGCACCCGGCCCGATCCCGCCCGGTGTGCCGCCACCCCGACAGCGGTCACGGCACCCACCAGCACCACTTCGTGCAGCACACCCGCCGCGCGGCTGTCCCGATAGGTCCTGGTCTCCAACGCCATTGCCGCCGAACCGAATCCGGCGACCGGATGGCAGCGGCGCGGGTCGCCGAGCAGGCGGTCCAGCGCGAATCCGAGCAGCAGTCCCGCTGCGGTCGAGGTCCCGGTACGCACTCGGCGAGGGTAGTCGACGCGCCGCCGCGCCCCCGGCGGGTGGGGGCGCGGCGGGGTGGTCAGGACTGGTTCTTCAGGAAGGAGAGCTCATTGGCGCTGCCCGCCACCACCACATCCAGCTTGCCGTCGCCGTCGTAGTCGGCCAGTGCCGGAGTCTGCGGCTGCGAGGTGACGTCGTGGTCACCGGCGCGGCCGATGGTGCCGTCCCCGTTCCCGCTGAACACCATGATCTTCGAATTCAGTACGGCGGACATGACGGCGTCGAGATTGCCGTCGCGGTCGAAATCGCCCACCGCGATACTGGTGGGGCCGAGCCCGGACAGCGGTACCCGGTTGGTCTTCGAGAAGTCACCCTTGCCGTCGGAGATGAGCACCGTAGTGCTGAACGAGAACGAATCGGCGGTGATCACGTCGTCGATTCCGTCACCGGTGAAATCACCGGCACGGATATCCTCGGTGACCAGTCCGGAGGTGCTGCCGCCGCGCAGGTCGAAACTGCCGTCGCCGCGGTTGGTCGCCACGTGCACCCGTTGCAGCACAGTATTGTTGACGGCGATATCGGGTTTCCCGTCACCATCGAAATTCCCGACGGTGAAGGCCGTCGGGGCACCCGGAATGGTCACCGAACCCTTGCCGTCGAGTTCGCCGTTGCCCTTGCCGAGCCAGGTCTTCACCCCCGCCGGCACCAGGCTCAGCACGTCCTGTTCGCCGTCGCCGTTCACATCGGCGACGATCACCTCCTGCTGCGCCCCCTCCAGCGTCGGATAGGTCTTGGGGTCGGCGAAGGTGCCGTCGCCGTTGTTGATGAAGGTCGCGACGAAGGTCCACGCCTGGGCCACCACATCG
Source organism: Nocardia sp. CC201C (assembly GCF_030010695.1). NCBI lineage: Bacteria > Bacillati > Actinomycetota > Actinomycetes > Mycobacteriales > Nocardiaceae > Nocardia > Nocardia sp. CC201C. Next base: position 2,581 of record NZ_JASCXP010000544.1, on the reverse strand, counting down.
GGACGGCCGTCGCCATTGAGATCACCGGCGGCGACCGCGCCGTACCCATTGCCGGGTGTGCCGACCCGCGTCCCCGGGTTGAAGGTGCCGTCCCCCTTGCCGGTCATGAGCACCGGACCCGGACCGCCGAAATCGGCGCTGACGATATCGGCCTTGCCGTCACCGTTGAAATCGGCGGTGACCACGCCGATCGGGGCCGGGCCGGGACCCCAGGACGGGAAATTGCCGCCCGTCGGGGAATTCACCGCCGGGGCGAAGGAAATGGTTCCGGCCGACGCCGTGCCGGTGGCGAACAGGCAGCAGGCGGTGGTGGCGGCGAGAAGAGTGAGGCGCTGGCGCATAGGTATTCCTGGGGTAGAGCGTGACGAGGTGGAGCGGCTCGGAATCTATGGCGTGGATCACAGTGGCGACGACGCATTGTCGCGAATTTGTGGAATTGCCTTGGAATCCGGGATCGGCTGTGCAACGCGCCCAAAGCGGCTCGGGGGCGCGGAATCGCCGGTGATCGCGTGGCCCACCACGGATGCGACGTGTCCCGGCCTACCCTGGTCTATGCGTCGTTTCGAAACACGATGTGGCGCAGGGACTCACGATTGAGGTGGCGAAATGACCGTGCGGGATCGACTGGCCGAGTTGCCGACGGCGGATGAGGGAGAGGTGTTCGGGACGCCGTATCAGACGCCGGACGGGACGACGATCGTCCCGGTCAGCCGGACAGGGTACTTCCGGAAGGCGCTCCGGCCGGTCGGGATGTACGTGATCCGTGCGGGGACGGTGCGGTTCGAACCGGCCTTCGATCACACCCGGATCGCCCTGCTGGCCGAGTTGATCGGGCTGGTGGCGGCCGGTCTCGCCACCGCCGCGATGCTGCGTCGGCCGCCGTGGCCGGATATGCGAATCACGCAGCGCGTCACCCGCACCGACTGAGTCGAATGTGTCGCCGTGGTCGCGGCGGTACTCCGGATCGTCGCCCGAGTGCGGTTGCTCGCGTGATACTCGGCGCTCAGCGGCGGGTGCCGCCGTAGCGGTCGGCCAACCGGGCCTCGGTGGTCTGCGCCTTGTTCGGGGGAGGCGGGGTGGTGGGGCCTCCGACCGTGTCCGGCGGGGTTGTCGAATCGGCTGTGACCGGGGCGTCGGAGCCTGTCGCCGCGTTCTCGCGGCGGCGGGCGCGTAGTTCGGCGTACACGAAATAGCCGAGGCCGAGTGGGGCCATGATGCCGAACGCCAACCATTGCAGGCCGTAGGAGAGATACGGCCCGGCGTCGAGTTGCGGCAGCGGGACCGGGGTGAAGACGCCCGGCTGACCCTCCGACAGCTGCAGGTAGCCACCGCGGCCGTCGGTGGGGATCGCGGTGATCGGCAGGTCGAGCACCTGCGCCGCCTGCGTGGTGTCGATGGAGTACACCTGGCGCAGGCCGTTCTCGGTCATCGGCAGCTTGTCCTCGGGAACGCCCTCGGAGCTGCGCACCCGCGCCTCCAGGCGCTGCGGCCCGGCGGGCGGATCCGCGATGGCGGGGGGTCTCGTGCCGTCGACGGCGGCCACCATGCCGCGGTCGACCAGCACCGTGCGGCCGTCGTCGAGCCGGAAGGCGGCCAGCACCGCGAAGGCGGGTGCGCCGTCGAGATGCCGCAAACGCACCAGCAGCGTGGAGTCGGGCACGTAGCCGCCGTTCGCGGTGACGCGCTGCCATTCGCTGTCGGTGTCGGTGCCGTCGAGCAGGGCGGTGACATCGACCGGCGCGGCCCGCACCGAATCGGCGATCCGCTGATTGCGATGCTCGGTGGCGGAGTTCTTGCCCAGCTGCCAGGGGGCGAGCACGGTGAAGCACATGTAGGCGAAACCGGCCACCACCACGGCCAGGATCAGCCAGCTGGGTCGCAGCAGGAAGCCGAGGCGCCGCAGCGCCGACCGGCCGCTCATGCCGTGCCCCGCCGCGGCTCGCCGAGCTGGTCGCGCACCCAGTCCAGCAGGCCGGGGACGGCGGCCTCGATCTGCTGCCGCACCAGTTCGAAATCGCGCCGATCGCCGTAGTACGGATCGGCGATATCGGGACCGTCGGCCTCCGGGTCGAAGCTGCGCAGCAGCCGCCGCGCCTCCGACGGCACCCCCAGCCGCGCCAGCGCCCGCTCGTGCGAGGTGTCGAGTGCGATCAGCAGATCGGCGTCGCGGTGGTCGTCACCGATCACCGCCGCCACATGGCCGACCGGGTATCCGTGTCGCCGCAGTTCGTCGGTGGTACGCGGATCGGCGTCGTCGCCGACGTGCCAGCTGCCGGTGCCCGCGCTGCTCACCCGCACCCGGTCCGCCAGCCCGGCACGCTCGAGATGCGCGGCGAAGATCTTCTCGGCCATCGGCGACCGACAGATATTGCCGGTGCAGATGAAGGTCACATGCAGCTCGCCCACAACAGCCATTGTGTCGGGTCCACCTACGAGGCTGCCACGTAGGGTGTTGAGCTGTGCCGGAGGACACCGCGGCGAGCCGTGCGTCCGGGGCTGCGGCGAGCCGTGCGTCCGGGGCTGCGGTGGGTTGTGCTTCGGCGGCGGCGGTGAGTCGGGATTCGCGGCGAGTAGTGAATCA
>NZ_JASCXP010000543.1:0-4030 GCF_030010695.1 Nocardia sp. CC201C | reverse complement strand
CACCCCCGCCCCCCGCTTTCCCCCGGCCCCGCACCCCCGGGCTGGCGGGCCCGTCGTCTGCCGATGTGTCAGCTTCGCAGCACTGCTCCCACCGCATCCGCCGCCGCGGTGACGGCGGCGTCGCGGGCGGCGCTGGCCTCGTCCTCGGTGAGGGTGCGGTCGGGGGCGCGGAAGCGCAGCGCGTAGGTGAGGGATTTGCGGCCCTCGCCCGCCTGCGCGCCCTCGTAGACGTCGAACAGGGCGATGTCCTCGAGCAGGTCGCCCGCACCGGTGCGCAGCGCGGATTCCACGGCGGCGGCCGGGGTCGATTTCTCGACGCTGACCGACACGTCCTGCAGGACCGCCGGGAAGGCGGAAACCACGGGGGCGGGCCGGTTCTCGCGCAGCGGCAGGGCGTCCAGGTCGAGTTCCAGGGCGCAGGTGCGCGGGGGCAGACCCGAGCGCTCCAGCACCGCGGGGTGCAGTTCGCCCGCATGGCCGACCACGGTGCCGTCCACCACCAGTTCCGCGCAGCGGCCCGGATGCCAGGGCAGGTATGCGGCGGTGCGGCGCTCGATCACCACACCGGCGGCGTCGGCGATGGCGTCGACCAGCGCGAAGGCGTCGGCGGCCTCGACCTGGCGGCCCTGCCCCCACGGGCCGCGCGGCTCGCGCTTGCCGGTGAGCACGGCGGCGATGTGCACCGGCTGATCGGGCAGCGAGCGCAGCAGGGTGCCGATCTCGTCTTCGGTGGGGCGGCGGTCCACGGGCAGCGGATCGACGGCTCCGGTCTCGCTACCGGGCAGCACCACCTGGGCGATGCCGTAGATGGCGATATCCCGTGCGCCGCGCGAGATATTGCGACCGGCGACCTCCAGCAGTCCGGGCAGCAGGGTGGAGGCGAGGTCGGGGCGCTCGGCGTCGAGCGGGTTGAGCACCGTCAGTGTCGTGCGGCGCGAATCGTCGGCGTCCAGGCCCCAGGTGTCGAAGACGGTGGCGGACATGAAGACCGGCGGCGGCACCTCCACGGCCCCGGAGAAGGCCAGTGCCTTGCTCACGGCGCGGCGGCGGCGCTGATCGGCGGTGAGGCCGCGCCCGGCGGGGGCGGTGGGCAGCACCGACGGGATCTTGTCCAGACCCTCGAGGCGCAGCACCTCCTCCACCAGATCGGCGGGCTGCACCAGATCCGGTCGCCAGCTCGGCGGGGTGACCACCAGCTGACCGTGGCCGGACTCGCTGACATCGACGTCCACGGCGCAGCCCACCTGCTGGAGGCGACGCGCGGAGGTGCCGGGCTCGTAGGTGACGCCCGCGGTGCGGTCGGCCAGATCCAGGTCCATGGCGATGGGTGCGGGGGCCGGGGTCGGCACCCGCACGTCGGTGAGCACGGATTCCACGGTGCCACCGGCGATCTCGGCCAACAGGGTGGCGGCGCGGTCCAGCGCGGCGAGGTTCAGCTCCGGGTCCACCACGCGCTCGAAACGGCGGCTCGCCTCCGAGCCCAGCTTGTGACGCCGCGCGGTGCGGGCAATGGCGACCGGGTTCCAGGTCGCCGCCTCCAGGATCACGTCGGTGGTGGCGTCACCGACCTCGGTGCTGGCCCCGCCCATGACGCCCGCGAGCGAGATGACGCCCGAATCGTCGGCGATCACCACGTCTTCGGCGTCGAGGACGCGTTCGGCCTCGTCCAGGGTGCGCAGCGTCTCGCCCTTGTTGGCGCGGCGCACCACGAAACCGCCGGTGACCTTGGCGGCGTCGAAGGCGTGCAGCGGCTGGCCGAGTTCCAGCATGACGTAGTTGGTGACGTCGACCGCCGGGGAGATGGGCCGCACGCCCGAGAGCAGCAGTCGCCGCTGCAACCACCACGGGCTCACCGCCTTCGGGTCCACCCCGGTGACGCGGCGCACCGCGAACCGGGTGCACAGCGAGTCCGGTTCGATCTTCACCGACCAGGCCTGTTCCTCCGCGTCGGGCAGCAGGCGTACGGCGGGATCGGCGTATTCCAGGTCGAAGCCGCAGGCCAGTTCACGCGCCAGGCCGCGCGCCGAGAAGGCGTAGCCGCGGTCGGGGGTGATGGCCAGTTCGATGACGGTGTCGTCCAAGCCGAGCAGCTCATTGGCGTCGGTGCCCGGTTCGGCGGTGCCCGGTTCGAGCACCAGGATGCCGCTGTGGTCCTTGCCGATGCCCAGTTCGGCGACCGAGCAGATCATGCCATTGCTGGTGTGCCCGTAGGTCTTCCGCGACGTGATCTGGAAGCCGCCGGGCAGCACGCCACCCGGCAGCACCACCACGACCAGGTCGCCGACGGCGAAATTCCGAGCGCCGCAGATGATCTCCTGCAACTCCGGATTGCCGATATCGACCTTGCAGAAACGGATCGGCTTCTTGAACTCGGTCAGTTCGGTGATCTCCGCGACCCGGCCCACGACCAGGGGCTTGTCGATCTCGCCGCCGACCGGCCGCAGCCGATCGACCTCTTCGACCTCCAGCCCGACCCGGACGAAACCGGCATCGAGTTCCTCCGGCGTCACCGACCACTCGGGGGTGGTCCGCCGCAGGATTTCCGTCAGCCACGACTGCGCTACTCGCACTTTTTCGCTTTCCTCGTTGGGTCGGGGATCAGGACTGGATGCCGAACGGCAGCGTGAACCGCACGTCGCCCTCGACGATGTCGCGCATATCGGGCAGGCCGTTGCGGAACTGCAGGGTCCGCTCCAGGCCCATGCCGAAGGCGAAACCGGAGTACACGTCGGGATCGATGCCGGAGGCGGTGAGCACCTTCGGATTCACCATGCCGCAGCCGCCCCACTCGACCCAGCCCGGCCCGCCCTTCTTGTCCGGGAACCACACGTCCACCTCGGCGGACGGCTCGGTGAAGGGGAAGAAGCTGGGCCGCATGCGGGTGGTGGTGTCCGGGCCGAACAACGCCCGCGCGAAGGCGTCCAGGGTGCCCTTGAGATGCGCCATGGTCAGCCCCTTGTCCACGGCCAGACCCTCGACCTGTGAGAACACCGGGGTGTGGGTGGCGTCGAGCTCATCGGTGCGGAAGGTGCGCCCCGGGCACACCACGTAGATGGGCAGCTCGCGCGAGAGCATGGACCGCACCTGCACCGGTGAGGTGTGCGTGCGCAGCACCTGCCGCGAACCCTCCGGCGCGATGTGGAAGGTGTCCTGCATGGTGCGCGCCGGATGATCCGGCAGGAAGTTCAGGGCGTCGAAGTTGAAGTGTTCGGTCTCGACCTCCGGGCCCTCGGCGACCTCCCAGCCCATGCCGACGAACACATCGGCGACGCGCTCGGACAGCACGGTGATGGGGTGGCGTGCGCCGACCGCCGCGCGCGACGCGGGCAGCGTCACGTCGATGGTCTCGGCGACCAGCACCGCGGCATCGCGCTCGGCCAGCAGCTCCCGCTGCCGCGCCTCGAACGCCTGCGACACCCGCTGCCGGGCGACATTGACGCGCTTGCCCGCGTCGGCCTTCTCCTCCTTGGGCAGGGTGCCCAGCGACCGCTGTGCCAGTGCGATGGGCGACTTGCCGCCCATGTACTCGGTTTTCGCGGCCGCCAGTGCCTCCAGGTCGGCGGCCGCGGCAAACGCCTTCTCGGCTGCTTCCGCGGCGGCGGCGAGCGATTCCTCGCTCAATGCCGCGGTCTGCTCGGCACGGTCGATATCGTCGGCCACGATGTCCGTCTCTCCCCTGGGCTGGTACGAGTAGGGCGGATGCCCACCAAACATTCTTGCTGGTGGAATCCTAGGCGACGCACGCAGCCCATCTCACCCGCATTTGCCCGCGCCACGGCGGACGTGGCGCGGGACACCTACCGCGCGGGTGAACGCGGTGGTCGAGAGACGGTGGACGGTACCGGAAGCTCAGTTGCGCCCGGTGACATCCTGCGCGATCGCCGCGAGCCGGGTCTGGGCCGCGGAGACCACGCCGTGCCGATTCTTGTGCGCCTCCTCGTAGGCCACCACGGCGCGGACGTCGGCCGGTTCGGTCAGCTCCTTGATGGCGGCGACGGCCTGGTTGACGTTCAACTCCTCGTAGTCGTCG
>NZ_JASCXP010000542.1:0-4047 GCF_030010695.1 Nocardia sp. CC201C | reverse complement strand
GAAGTCGGCGGGCGCATCGCTGACGCCGATGGCGATCGCGGTGCTCGCCCTGCTGGAGGAGCGGCCGATGCATCCGTACGAGATGTACCAACTGCTCATGACCCGGCGCGAAGACCACCTGATCAAGATTCGGCCGGGGTCGCTGTACCACACCGTGGACCGCCTCACCCGGCACGGTTTCGCGGCCGCCGAGGGCACCGACCGCGCCGGGAACCGCCCGGAGCGCACCATCTACCGCATGACCGACGCGGGCCGCTCCGCCCTGCGCGGCCAGGTCACCGAACTGCTCCGGCGGCCGCTGCGCGAGTACCCGATCTTCCCGGTGGCGCTGGCCGAATCCCACAATCTGCCCCGCGAACAGGTGCTCATAGCGCTGCGCGAACGCATCGCCCGGCTGGACGGCGACATCGCCGAACTCGACGCCCTGCGCGCCTGGGTACACCGCAAGAATGTGCCCCGCCGCTACTGGATGGTCCTGGACTATCTGCGCGCCCAGCAGGCCACCGAGATCGACTGGTTGCGCGATTTCGTCGCCGAACTGGAGAGCGGCGAACTCCCCTGGGAGACATTCGATCCGGAGACCGGCGAACGCCTGCCCGCCCCCGACGAGCGGCTCGGACACGACTGGGCCGCCGCCGTCACCGACGACATCTTCGACGAGCTTCGGAAAGGCGGTGGCACCCCTCCCACACCATGAACCGCCCAACCCGACCACTCGGACGAGGAACGACAACCATGACCACTCGACGCAATCCGTGGCTGGCGCTGTACGCGCTGGTCGTCGGCTTCTTCATGATCCTGCTGGATATGACCATCGTGGCGGTGGCCAATCCGGCGATCATGACCGACCTGCACGCCGACATCAACAGCGTCATCTGGGTGACCAGCGCCTACCTGCTCACCTACGCGGTCCCGCTGCTGGTCACCGGGCGGCTCGGAGATCGCTTCGGCCCCAAGAACGTCTACCTGCTCGGCCTGGCCGTCTTCACCGCCTCCTCGCTGTGGTGCGCCATGTCCGGCTCCATCGAGATGCTGATCGCGGCGCGCGCGGTGCAGGGTCTCGGCGCGGCGCTGATGACGCCGCAGACCATGGCGGTCATCACCCGCACCTTCCCGCCGGACAAGCGCGGCGCGGCCATGGGGCTGTGGGGCGGCGTCGCGGGTCTGGCCACGCTGGTCGGCCCGATTCTGGGCGGCTTCCTGGTGGATTCGCACGGCTGGGAGTGGATCTTCTACATCAATGTGCCCGTGGGCGTCATCGCCTTCGGCCTGGCCGTCTGGCTGGTGCCCACCCTGGACACCCATACGCACAAGTTCGATCTGGTGGGCGTGGCGCTCAGCGCGATCGGCATGTTCCTGCTGGTCTTCGGCATTCAGGAGGGCAACAGCCGGGATTGGGACGCCCTCATCTGGGCGATGATCATCGCCGGGCTGGTGGTGCTCGGGTTGTTCGTGATCAATCAGGCCCGCAATACCGGGGAACCGCTGGTGCCGCTGAGCCTGTTCCGGGACCGCAATTTCGCGCTCTCCAATCTGGGCATCGCCGCCATGGGCGCGGCGGTGACGGCGATCTTCGTGCCGTTCTACTTCTATCTGCAACAGGTGCGGGAGCTGTCGCCGACGCGTTCGGCGCTGGTGCTGGCCCCCATGGCCATCATCACCGGAGTGTGCGCCCCGATCATCGGCAAGCTGTCGGACCGGACGCCGCCGCGCCTCATCCCGACCGTCGGTTTCGCCCTCTTCGCGTCCACCACCTTCGGTTTCGCCGCGTTCATGACGCCGGATACGCCGATTCCGGTGTTCCTGGTGATCGGCGGCATCGCCGGTGTCGCCAATGCCTGCATCTGGGCGCCGCTGGCCACCACGGCCACCCACAACCTGCCGGTGCAGCAGGCCGGGGCGGGGGCGGGCGTCTACAACACCACGCGTCAGGTGGGTTCGGTGCTGGGTTCGGCCGCGGTGGCCGCGCTGCTCTCGGCGCGCATCGCCGCGCAGGGGCTGCCGTCGGACAGTCCGATCGGTGAGGGCGCGCCGGGGATGGGCGCGCTGCCGCCGGAGGTGCTGGACAAGATCAGCACGGCATTGAGCCAGTCCATGTACCTTCCGGCCGGTGTGCTGCTGGTCGGCGTCGTCGCCTCCGCGCTGTTCGTCGGCCGCCCCAGCCCGGACCGGCCGAAACCCGAACCGGCCACGGTGGATTCGGTGCGCTGAGACCGCACATCGGACCGCCCGGCCGCGAGTTCCGGGCGGTCCCCACCGTGACGATCAGAGCGGTGACGATCAGAGCAGCAGACCGGTCAGGCGATGCCAGTCCACCCGGATCTCGATCGGCATCTCCACCAGGGTCGAATCGACATCGGCCTTGAGCCGCTTGTGCAGGCGGTACTGGCGCAGCACCAGCACATGGATGTCGATGGACGCCACCCGCTCGCCGTCCATCCGCACCAGCCAGTACCAGGGGATGCCCGCCAGCGCGTATTCGGCGGTCTTGTCGGCGGTGTCCACGCGCTCGGTGGCCGGGGACACCACCTCCACCGCGATCTTGATGCGGGCGGCGGGCATCGGGCCGAAATCGGAAGGCTCACCGCAGAACAGCGCCACGTCCGGGCGGCGCACGGTGACGCGCGGCAGATCCCACAGCAGCACATCGAGATCGGTCGCCACGAACAGCCAGCCGTCGTTGTAGCGGTTCATATGCTTCTCGGCCGCGGTCTCCAGCATGGACGACAGTCGCCGCGCCGCATTGCGCTGCGCGAGGGTGGGTCTGTCGGCCCGCACGGCATCGCCGTTGACCACCTCGACGAGTCGGCAGAACTCGCGCGGCAGCTGCTTCCAGATATCGAGGGTGATGGGTTCGGGCTGGAGGTTCTCCGGCCGAGCCCATTCCAGTACACGGGTCATGCTGGTGCCGCCTCTCCGTGACTTCGGCGCACGGCTCGGGTGCCGTCAACGGTCATGCACACGTGCCGACCGTGGCCAAACTACTGCGGGGGCCAAACTACTGCGGGCGTACCCGGTGACTACCCGGGCCGCACGAATCAGCTGACACTCTGCCATCAAAGTCCGGCCGAGAGGTAGAACTCAGCCGATTCGCACCGTGACCGAGGGGTGTCCGGTCGCGCCGTCGGGCACCACGTCCCGGCGTTCGGCGGTCTGCACCGCGCCGGTGCCGTCGGTGGCGCGGGCGGTGACGGTGTGGTCGCCGGGCGTGGCGTCCCATTCGAAGACCCACTGCCGCCAGGTGTCCACGGAAGGTTCGGCGGCCAGCCGGGCGGGCTGCCAGTCGCCGTCGTCGATGCGCACCTCCACGGCGCGGATGCCGCGATGCTGTGCCCAGGCGACACCCGCGACGACCACCCGCCCCGGGCTCAGGCGGGAGCGGGAGCGCGGGGTGTCGATGCGGGTGCCGGTCTTGACCGGACCGCGCGCCGACCAGCCGCGCCGGGTCCAATACGCCTGGGCGCGATCGAATCTGGTGACCTCCAGTTCGGTGACCCATTTGGTGGCGGAGACGTAGCCGTACAGGCCCGGGACCACCAGTCGGGCCGGATAGCCGTGCGCGACGGGCAGTGGTTCGCCGTTCATGCCGACGGCGAGCAGGGCGTCGCGGCCGTCGGTGAGCACCGACAGCGGGCTGCCCGCGGTCCAGCCGTCGGCGCTGCGGGAGAGCACCATATCGGCGTCCGGATGCGGCCCGGCCTCGGCGAGCAGTTCGTCGAGGCGGTACCCCAGCCAGCTGGCATTGCCGATGAGATCGCCGCCGATGGGGTTGGAGACGCAGGCGAGCGTCACCAACCGCTCGACGGCGGGCCTGGTCGCGAGATCGGCGTAGGTCAGCCGGATCTCCCGGTCCACCATGCCGTGGATGCGCAGCGACCAGTCGTCCTTGCTCACCTTCGGCAGGATGAGCGCGGTGTCGATCCGGTAGAAGTCGGCATTCGAGGTGACGTACGGCGTCAACCCCGGCAGCCGCAGATCCGCCTCCCCCTCGAGCACCGTCACCGGGTCACTCGGCGGCGGCAGGGTCACCGCCGCGCGCTCCCCCGA
>NZ_JASCXP010000541.1:0-4093 GCF_030010695.1 Nocardia sp. CC201C | reverse complement strand
CGTCGCGAACCGTCGGCCGGGCCGGTCGTCGCCGCGCCCGCTCCCGCCGCATTCAGTCGTCGCGCACCGTGATGCCGAAGGTGCGGGCGAAGGCCGGGGCCAGGTCCACGAGTTGCGCGGGCCGGATGGTCGCGCCGCGCAGGGCCTCCAGGCCGTGGGTGATGTCCACGGCGAGCGCGCCGCGCAGATCCACGTCCTTCAGCGTGGCCCGATGCAGGGAGACGCCCTCCAGGATTGATCCGGGGAAGGTGACCTGCGTGAGCTTCGCCTCTCCGAAATCGGGCTGGCGCAGCACGCAGTCGACGAATTGGACCTGCCGCAGGTTCGCATTGCGGAAGTTCACGGCGTCGAGTTTGCAGCCCTCGAACCGCACCCGCCGCAGGCCCGCGCCGACGATCTCCACCCCCGAGAGCGCGGTGTCGATCAGCTCGGCGTCCATCCAATCGGTCTGGCCGAGGTTGGTGCCGATCCACCGGCAGCCGCGCAACCAGACCTCGGAGAATCGGGTGAATCGCAGGACACCGCCCTGGAAGGTCACCCCGGTCAGGGCCGATTCCTCGAACCGCGAGCCGCTGGCCTCCGTGTCGGCGAGCAGCGCGCCGTCCAGGTGCACGGTCTCGTAGCCGACGTCGGGTTCCGGTTCGCCGGCGAAGGGCCGGAGGTGGCGGGCATAGGCGAGATCACTCAGCTCACGGGGCACTCCGGCACCATAGACTCGGTCACCGACAGGTGTCGCCGCGAATGTGCTCGACCCCATCGCGACCCGGTTTGGAGGGGTAGGCCCGAGTCCTGTAGTCTTGGACGGTCGCTGCCCGGTGACAGCACTCTGCTGTGGAGCCGTGGCCCGGTTCAATCGAGAGCCACCAGGCGCTGAGGCGGCGGTGATTACCAGACCAGTCTGCGGCGGTTTCCGGTGTCGATCGGAGACAGGCCGTGAGAGCCACAGTGCCCAGTGCACTAGTAGAGGAAGAAGGGCAGCCGACCGATGGCAACGTACGCGATCGTCAAGACCGGCGGAAAGCAGTACAAGGTCGCGGTCGGTGACCTGGTGAAGGTCGAGAAGATCGAGGGTGAGCCGGGCACTTCGGTGTCGCTGTCGCCGGTGCTGGTCGTGAATGGCGCCGAGCTGACCACCGATGCTGACAAGCTGGCGAAGGTTTCCGTGTCCGCCGAGGTCGTCGAACAGACCAAGGGGCCGAAGATCCGCATCCACAAGTTCAAGAACAAGACCGGCTACCACAAGCGTCAGGGCCACCGTCAGAAGCTGACGGTCCTGAAGGTCACCGGCATCAAGTAGTCCGACCAGGGGTTCGCACCCCGGCATGAGCGGTCAGGCCCGAAGGCGGTAGCGTGCGTAACCACGCAGGGCCCCGGTCATGCCGCATCGAAACTGCACGAGGAGTTAGCAATGGCACATAAGAAGGGTGCATCCAGCTCGCGCAACGGTCGCGACTCGAATGCCCAGCGGCTCGGTGTGAAGCGCTTCGGCGGCCAGGTCGTCAAGGCGGGCGAGATCCTGGTCCGTCAGCGCGGCACCCACTTCCACCCCGGCGTGAATGTCGGCCGTGGCGGTGACGACACGCTGTTCGCCCTCGCGGCGGGCTCGGTCGAGTTCGGCACCAAGCGTGGCCGCAAGACCGTCAACATCGTGGAGCCGGTGTCGGCCTGACGCCGTCACGGAGCTTCTCCACAACTTTCCGAAGCGGGTCAGGGTGCGGAAACACCCTGGCCCGTTTTGCTGTTCGCGCTACTGTCCGATCGGCGCTGCCAACGCAGCCGACACGTCCTGAAGGAGGATGATCACCGATATGTCCAAATTCATCGACCGTGTCGTATTGCATGTGCGCGCGGGCAAGGGTGGGCACGGCTGTGCCTCGGTGCACCGCGAGAAGTACAAGCCGCTCGGCGGCCCCGACGGCGGCAATGGCGGCAATGGCGGGGATGTGGTCCTCGAGGTCGATCCGAATGTGCACACCCTGCTGGACTTCCACTTCCACCCGCACGCCAAGGGCGGCAACGGCAAGCCCGGCGAGGGCGGCAACCGCAATGGCAAACAGGGTGAGGAACTGCTGCTGAAGGTGCCCTCGGGCACCGTCGTCATGACCGCGGACGGGGGCATCCTGGCCGATCTCGTGGCCGACGGTGAGCGCTTCATCGCCGCCAAGGGCGGCCGTGGCGGCCTCGGCAATGCCGCGCTGGTGTCGAAGGCGCGCAAGGCGCCCGGTTTCGCGCTGCTCGGTGAGGCGGGGCAGGAGCGCGATCTGGTCCTCGAACTCAAGTCGGTGGCGGATGTGGGGCTGGTGGGTTTCCCGTCGGCCGGCAAGTCCTCGCTGGTGTCGGTGCTCTCGGCGGCCAAGCCGAAGATCGCGGACTACCCGTTCACCACGCTGGTGCCGAATCTCGGGGTCGTGCAGTCCGGTGACACCACCTTCACCGTCGCCGATGTGCCGGGACTGATTCCGGGGGCCAGCGCGGGCCGCGGTCTGGGCCTGGACTTCCTGCGGCATCTGGAGCGTTGCGCGGTGCTCGCCCACGTGGTCGACTGCGCCACCATGGAGCCGGGCCGGGATCCGGTCTCCGATGTGGACGCGCTCGAGGCCGAGCTGGCCTCCTACAAGCCCGCGTTGCAGGCCGATACCGGACTGGGGGATCTGGCGGACCGGCCGCGCGTGGTCATTCTCAACAAGGCCGATATTCCCGATGCCGACGAGCTGGCCGATTTCGTGCTTCCGGAGTTCGCCAAGCGGGGTTGGCCGGTGTTCAAGATTTCCGCCGTCAGCCGGGAAGGTTTGCGGCCCTTGACCTTCGCGCTCGCCGATATGGTCTCCGAGTATCGGGAGGCGCATCCCAAGGCCGAACCGAAGCGTCCGGTCATCCGCCCGGTCGCCAAGGGCGACAGCGGATTCCGCGTGACGCACGATCCGGAGACCGAGGGCGGGTTCATCGTCTACGGCGAGCGCCCGGAGCGCTGGGTGGCGCAGACCCAGTTCGACAACGACGAGGCCGTGGGCTACCTGGCCGACCGCCTGGCTCGCCTCGGTGTCGAGGAGGAGCTGGTGAGGCTGGGTGCGCAGCCGGGCGCGCCGGTCACCATCGGTGATGTGTGCTTCGACTGGGAGCCGCAGATCTCCGCGGGTGTGGAGGTCATGATGACGCGGCGCGGCGTGGATCCGCGCCTGGACCAGACCGAGCGCATCAGCGCCGCCGAGCGTAAGCATGCCTCGCGGGTGCGCCGTGGTCTGGTGGACGAGGACGACTACGAGGAATGACGTGCCGCGGTGGTTCGCTCCCGCATCGTGGCGTGGGCGGCGGCGCGGTGTTCGACAGTGACCGCGGCGGCGGTGCAGCGGGTGTACCGCGGGCGAATTGAGGTGTGGTGCAGTGAGTTCGAGTATCACGCGGGTGGAGACCGAGCGCAGTGACGCCCGGCAGGCCATCGCGTCGGCGCGCAGTGTCGTCGTGAAGATCGGTTCCTCCGCGCTGACCAGCCTGGAGGGCGGCCTCGACAACGATCGGCTGGACAAGCTGGCCGATGCGGTGGAGACGCGGATGCGGGCCGGATCGGATGTGGTGGTGGTGTCCTCCGGTGCGATCGGCGCTGGCATCGCACCGCTGGGATTGTCCAGTCGCCCCAAGGATCTGGCGACCAAGCAGGCGGCGGCGAGCGTGGGGCAGCTGGCGCTGGCGCACGCCTGGGGCGCCTCGTTCGCGCGCTACGGCCGCGTGGTCGGACAGGTGCTGCTCAGCGCGGACGATTTCGCGCGGCGGGAATCGCATCGCAACGCGCAACGCACTCTCGATCGGCTGCGTGCCCTGCACGCCATCGCGGTGGTGAACGAGAACGACACCGTCGCAACCGAAGAGATCCGGTTCGGCGACAACGACCGGCTGGCGGCGCTGGTGGCGCACCTGGTGGGTGCGGACGCGCTGGTGCTGCTCTCCGATGTGGACGGCCTCTACGACGGCGACCCGCGCAAGGGCGGCGCGAATTTCATTCCGGAGGTGCGCGGCAGCGCGGATCTGGACGGGGTGATCGCGGGCAGCGGCGGCGCGCTCGGCACGGGCGGTATGGCGTCCAAGCTGTCCGCGGCGC
>NZ_JASCXP010000540.1:0-4105 GCF_030010695.1 Nocardia sp. CC201C | reverse complement strand
CACGCCGTTCGGAACGAGATGCCTTACGTATGGGACTGATAGCCGTCCTTGCGGCGTGGTCGTCCGCAGGCGGCCGACCACCGCGGTAGACCGCGCCCGATCGATGGGTCACCGACGCGGCGGTCGAGCCGACCGGACGCTATGGACAGGCTCCTGGTCGCGGCCACCGCTCACGAGGTCGGGGAATCCGAACCGGCGACCACCGCCCGGCGGTGACTCCGGTGTCCGTGCGGCGCGTCCTACCCTCGGTGCCGTTGTCGGCTTGTCACGATATCCGGGTGAGTCGCGACAGGCTGGCTGCGATGTTCGCGCGTCGTCGGGCGCGGCTGCGGTCGCGGCGCTACGCCACCGCCGCGCTGAACCCGCCCACGGTGCCCGGCGTGACCGTCCCCGTCACCACTCCGGACGGGGCGCGGTTGCGGGTGCGCGTCCACGGTCCGGAGCAGGGGCGGCCGATGGTGCTCGTGCACGGCTGGGGCTGCTGCCTCGAATACTGGAATCCGCAGATCAACGCCTTCGCCGAGCGATATCGCGTGATCTGCTACGACCAGCGCGGACACGGTGAGAGCGGGATCGGCGCCGATGTCGCGAGTATCGATCAGCTCGGCGACGACCTGGCCACCGTGCTGGCCGCCACCCTGCGTCCGGGCGAACCCGCGGTGCTGGTCGGGCACAGCATGGGCGGAATCACCGTGCAGGCGTGGGCCGCCCGCCACCGCGACCAGTTCGACGCCCACGCGGCGGGCCTGATCCTGGCCAATACCACCTCGGGACGCATCGCCACCGGCACCGAACTGCTGCCCGGCTTCAATGTGCCCCTGCGGATTCTCGGCCGTCGCGTCCGGCTCCCGGCCCGATCGCTGGTGTGGCTGCTCGGGCTGCCGCTGCCGATTCCGGGCGGGCCGCTGGTGAAATGGCTGATCCGCTGGCGCATCATGTCGCGCGCCGCCACCGCCGACGAGGTGGCCTTCGTCCTGAACATCGTGCGCTCGTGCCCGCCGCGCGGCCGCGCCCGCGTCGAACGGATGCTTGCCGAATTCGATCTGGGTCCGGCCGCCGAACACCTCACCGCGCCGACCACGGTGCTCGCCGGAGACCGCGACCGGCTGCTCCCGCTGGCCATGTCCCGCGCCCTCGCCGACGCGCTGGCCCGGGTCGGCAGCCTGGTGGCCTTCCACATCCTGCCCACCGGTCACGCCGCGAATGTCGAGGCCACGGACCGCTTCAACGCCGAACTGGCGGCCACGGCGCACCGCGCCTTCGACACCCCGAGCGCCACCACCGGCTGACGGACGAGACCGCCCTCGGTGCCACGGCTGTTCAATACAACAGCCGCGCGTCCGAGAGCGGGGGCGCGGCGGCATCCTTGGCCGAGCGGATGACCGTGAGCGGCTGTCCGTTTCGACCCACGGTCGGCCATTCGATGCCGATGGTCGGATCGAACGCGTCCACCTCGCCGTCGAATTCGGGGGTGTACTCCAGTGAGCACAGGTACGTCACGGTGGAGTCGTCCGCCAGCGAGAGCAACGCGTGCCCCAGCCCCTCGGCCAGATATACCGACCGGCGCGTCACATCGTCGATCACCACGGCGTCCCACCGCCCGAAGGTCGGCGAGTCGGGCCGCAGATCCACCACCACATCCAGGAACGCGCCCCGCACACAGGTCACGTACTTGGCCTGCCCCGGCGGATTCGCGGTGTAGTGGATGCCGCGCAGCACCCCGGCGGCGGAGGTGGAGACGTTCACCTGCTGGAGATCGAAGGGCCGCCCCACCGCCTTCTCGAATTCCGACGCTTTGAACTGCTCGAGGAACACCCCGCGCGCGTCACCGTGCAGCCGCGGCGTGAACTCCCACGCGCCGGGCACCGACAGTTCCCGTATCTCCACCGTCAGTGCTCCCGTCCCAGTGCGCCCTGCTCCCACTCCCGGCCGTGCTCCAGCAGATTCAGCAGATAGGTGCCGTAACCCGAGCGTTCGAGCGGTTCGGCGATGGCGCGCAGCTGTTCGTCGTCGATGAAGTTCATCCGCCAGGCCACCTCCTCGGGTACCCCGATCTTGAGGCCCTGCCGCTCCTCGATGGTGCGCACGTAATTCGCGGCGTCCAGCAGCGAGTCGAAGGTGCCGGTGTCGAGCCAGGCGGTGCCGCGGGCGAGCACCTCCACCCGCAGCCTGCCCTGTTCGAGATAGGTGCGGTTGATATCGGTGATCTCGTATTCGCCGCGCGCCGAGGGCCGCAGCCCGCGGGCGATCTCGACGACGTCGTTGTCGTAGAAGTACAACCCCGGAATGGCGTAGTTGGAGCGCGGCCGCTTCGGCTTCTCCTCGATGGAGATGGCCTTGCCCTCGGCGAATTCCACCACGCCGTAGGCGGTGGGGTCGGAGACCCGGTAGGCGAACACCGCGCCGCCGTCGAGCCCGTCGAAGCGGTGCAGCGTGGTGCCGAGTCCGGGTCCGTGGAAGATATTGTCGCCCAGCACCAGTGCCGCGCAGTCGGTGCCGATGTGGTCGGCCCCCAGGACGAAGGCGCGGGCGAGCCCGTCGGGTTCCGGTTGCACCACATAGGAGATGGACAGCCCGAACCGGCTGCCGTCGCCGAGCAGGCGCGCGAAGGCGTCGCTGTCCTCCGGTGTGGTGATGACCAGGATGTCCCGGATCCCCGCCAGCATGAGCGTGGACAGGGGGTAGTACACCATCGGCTTGTCGTACACCGGGACCAGCTGTTTGCTCACTCCGCGCGTGATCGGGTGCAGCCGTGAGCCCGTGCCGCCCGCCAGGATGATTCCGCGCATGTCACAGCAGTCTGCCAGTTGGGTTCCGGACGGGGGCGGGGAGGTTCCGACTCGACCGCGAATCGATCACGGCCGTTTGCCGCAATGCGCTTGTGGCCATTAAGTGTTGCGTACGTCACGTTCCCATGGTGTTCTGAAACGACGCTATGTGAGATGTCAGCGCCGACTCTCGCGCGCCTGGTGCCCGAGCCCCGTTCGGTCCCCGGACGAACGGCTCGGCGCGCCAACAACGAGGTAGGTGCGCGATGACAGCGACAAGTGACAGCGTCCCGGTGGCCAACCCGCACGGCATCAGCGTGTACGCGCACGCCCTGGCCGCCGCCTGCCGCACCGTGGTCCGGCCGCTCGGCGGCCTGGTGCCCGTCAACGCGCTCACCATTCCGGTGGCGGCCACGGTGATCAACGGGCTGTCGAAATTCCGGCCGCAGCCGCGCGGGGTGGAGCGGGAGCAGGTGCGGCTCAGGGGTTTCCGCATGGAGATCGTGCGTCCTGCCGGAGCCCGCAGTTCGCTGCGCGACGGCGCGATCATGTACATGCACGGCGGCGGATTCTTCCTGTGCGGGCTGGATACGCACCGTCCCGTGGTGGCCGCGCTGGCCCGGCGCACCGGACTGCCGGTGGTCAGCGTCGAGTATCGGCAGCTGCCCGATACCGATATCTCCGGTTCGGTCGACGACTGTCTGACCGCCTACCGTTGGCTGCTCAGCCGCGGCGCGGACGCCTCGCGCATTGTCTTCGCCGGTGATTCCGCCGGCGGCTACATGGCTTTCGCGACCGCCCTGCGCGCCCGCGAGCAGGGGCATCCGGTGCCCGCCGGTCTGGTCGGCCTGTGTCCCGCGCTGGATCTGGACTGCACCGAGAAGCGCGCCCACCCGAATATGCGCCGGGACCCGCTCATTCCGCTGTCCGCACTGGAATCGGTGGTGCGAATCGGAGCGACGGTCGACGGCTGCCTGGACCCGCGGCTCTCACCGGTCAACGGCGTGCTCGCCGGGATGCCCCCGGCCCTGCTCATCGTGGCCGAGGACGAGGTGCTGCGCCGCGACAGCGAACTCATGGCCCAGCGCCTGGCCGCCGCGGGCGTCCCGGCCACCCTGGAGGTCTGGCGCGGTCAGGTGCACGCCTTCATGGCCATCTTCCCGGGCATGCCCGAGAGCCGGGCGGCACTGGCGTCGGTGGCCCGCTTCGTGCGCGCCCGACTCGAGGCCGAGCAGCTGATGCGCACGGCGTGAGTCTGGTGCGCGGAGCCGTCCACCGCATAGGCGGACGGTGAGCATCTGTCGGCGTTCGTCGCCCACGACGGCGTCGATCATGAC
>NZ_JASCXP010000539.1:0-4106 GCF_030010695.1 Nocardia sp. CC201C | reverse complement strand
CGCGGTCCTTGCAGATCCCGCGGGGCGAGGGCCTGTCGCTGCCGGTGCGGGATCCGTTCTGGAACGGGCCGGACGCGGGGCTGGTGGACAGCCCGCTCACGCTCACCTCCGGGCTCACCATGCCGTTCTGGGGTTATCGGCTGGACGGGCGCGGTGTCAGCTACCTGGTGCCCACCGATATCGGCAGCACGCTCACGGTGCGGTCGGTGGACGGCCGCCTGACAGCCGCTGCCGCACACGATTTCGACGATCGCGGCGACACCGGCGATTACACGGTCACCTTCGCGCTCACCGACGATTCCCCCGTGGCAGCCGCGCGGGACTATCGCGACTGGCTGCTGCGGCACGGCGAATTCCGCTCGCTGCGTGCGAAGATCGCGCGCAATCCGGAGGTGGCCCGGCTGCTCGGTGCGTTCCACGCCTACGTGTGGGGTGAGGCGCGCACGCCCGAGGCCGTCGAGCGCTTGCGGCAGCTGGGCATCACCCGGATGTGGCTCGGCTACGACTCCGATGAGTCGCCCAAGAGCGCGGCGGCCGTCGCGGCCGCGAAGAACGCCGGATACCTTGCCGGGCCCTATGATTCGTGGGCCAACGCGCAGGATCCGGCGACCGCCGACAATCCCGGCTCGCGCTGGCCGGGCTCCACCTGGCCGGACGGCTGCGTCCGCGCGGCCGACGGCACCCCCGAGACGGGCTTCGGCGGCCGGGGCTGCTACCTGAGTTCCCAAGCGTTGTACCAGGATCCGGGCCTGTACCGGGACCGCTACGCGCAGGTCACCGGCAATGGCGCGAACACCTACTTCCTCGATGTGGACGCGGCCGGAGAATTCTTCGACGACCACAGCGTCGATCACCCGATGACCGCGCGCCGGGACCGGGACAATCGGCTCGCCCGCCTGCGCTGGCTCGCCGAGGACCGCGGCCAGGTGCTCGGCTCGGAATCCGCGGGTGCGTGGGCGGCGCCGGTGCTCGACTTCGACCATGGCGCGCAGACCCCGGTCTCGGACCGGCTGTGGGCATTCCAGCGCGATCGCACGGTCTGGGGCGGCTACGCGCCCGCGAACGCGCCGCGGACCTACTTCCAGCCGGTCGTGCTGCCCGACCAGCTGGCGCGGGCCATGTTCGATCCGGTCTACCGGGTGCCCCTGTACGAAACCGTGCTGCACGATTCGATCGTCAACACCGACCGCTGGGAGTTGTCCTACGACAAACTGCCGCAACAGCAGACGATGCGGGCTCTGACCGCCATCCTGAACAACACCCCGCTGAACTTCGTGCTCGACGGCGACACCCTGGCCGAACGCGGCCCCGACATCGCCCGCCTGCAACGCTTCTTCGCACCCCTGCACGAGGCCGCGGGCACCCTCCCCATGACGGACTTCCGCTGGCTCACCGACGACCACCTGGTGCAGCGCACCGTCTTCGGCGACGGCACCCTCACCGTCACGGCCAATTTCGGCACCGCCGAGCACGACGGGCTGCCGGGTGGTTGCGTGGACGCCGCGCTGACGGGCGACACCACCGCGCGTCGCCTGTGTCCGGCCGCATGAGCGACGACGATCGGGAACGCCACCGCGGCCCGTCGGGACGACCGGGGCTCCGACACCCGTTTTGGACTGGTCAATACAAAACGTGCTAGCGTCGGTCGCATGGCGCGACCCAAGCAGTTCGATGAGGAGCGGGCGGTGGATGCCGCCATGCGGGCCTTCTGGCGTGCGGGCTACGACGGCACGTCCACCCAGGAACTCTGTGCCGCTACCGGATTGGGGCGCAGCAGTATCTACAACACCTTCAGCAGTAAGCATGATCTGTTCCAGCGGGCGCTGCGGCGGTACATGGCGGACAAGAACGCCGATACGTTCGCGGTGCTCGACGGGCCGGGGCCGGTGCGGGACCGGATCGCGCGGCTGTTGGAGTTCATCATCGATGCCCCGGAGGGGGATCCGCTGGGGTGTCTGGTGGTGAACGCGACCGTCGAACTGGGGGAGCGTGATCCGGAGATCGCGCGGTTGCTGCGTGCCGACGAGGAGCGGCGGCTGCTCGCCCTCGCCACCGCCATCGCCGAGGGGCAGCGCGCGGGGGAGATCAGCGGCGACCGGGACCCCCGCGATCTGGCCCGGTTCGTCGTCGCCACCATCGGCGGTATGCGGGTGGCCGCCCGGGGCGGTGCGGATCGGTCGGCCTTGGCCGCCATTGCCGAGGTGGCGTTGGGTTGCCTGTGAACCGGCGCTCGGCGCTGAGCGCCGGTGAAGCCGTGTTACCCGTGAAGCCGGGTGTCTGGTGAAGCCGAGTTGCCGGTGAAGCCGAGTCGCTGGTGAAGCCGAGTCGCTGGTGGCGCGGGTTGGTGAATCAGCTCTGATTCTCGCTCCGTTCCGGGGCGACAGGGCGGCTCATCGGCCCGATTCGACGGAGATGTCACTCGATCCGACGTAGCGCCCGGCGCGGTTAGCCCCGTGGCGACCCGCGCGGATCGTGCCGCCCTCATTTTGAACCAATTGATCCAAAACTTGCTGTCCGACAACCGAAGGGAATTCCGATGCCAGTGGCCGTCTACATCCTGGGCCTGTCCATATTCGCCCAGGGCACATCCGAACTCATGATCGCCGGGCTGCTCACCGAAATGGCAAGTGACCTCGGTGTTTCCGTGCCTCAGGTCGGATTGCTCATCTCCGCCTTCGCGGTGGGCATGCTGCTCGGCGCGCCGATCCTGGCCGTCGCCACCCTGCGCTGGCCGCGCCGCACCGCACTGCTGGCCTTCCTCGCCGTCTTCGCCGCCGCACACGTTCTGGGCGCGCTCACCTCGGACTACGGGGTGCTGTTCGCGACGCGCGTGGTCGCCGCCTTCGTCTACGCCGGGTTCTGGTCGGTGGCCGTGGCGACCGCGGTCGGTCTGGTGGCGGACAACGCGCGCGGGCGCGCGCTGAGCGTGGTGGCCGGCGGTCTCACCGTGGCGACCGTCGTCGGCCTGCCCGCGGGCACGGTCATCGGACAGCATCTCGGGTGGCGGGCCGCGTTCTGGGCGGTGGCGGTGCTGTCGATCGCGGCCATGGCGGGTGTCATCGCCAAGGTTCCGGACGTGCGTCCGGCCGTCGCGCCGCGCGTGCGCACCGAGGTGCGTGCGCTGGCCACCCTGCCGGTCTGGCTGCTCTACCTCACCACCGCGCTGGCCATCTCCGCGCTGATGGTCACCTTCGGCTACCTCGCCGCCTTCCTCACCGAGACCACCGGGATGGCCGAGAGGTGGGTGCCCGTCGTCCTGGCCGTCTACGGGATCGGCAGCTGCCTGGGAATCATGGTGGGCGGTCGCACCGCCGACGCCCACCCGCTGCGCAGTCTCACGGTCGGGATCGCCGGTCTGACCGTCACCTCGGCGCTGCTGGCGCTCACCGCACACCACGTCGTGCCGGTCGTGCTGCTGGTATTCCTGTTGGGCGCGTTCGGTTTCGGCGTCAATCCGGTGCTCAACAGCCGCGTCTTCACCCTCGCCCCGGGCGCGTCCACCCTGGGTGCCGCCGGGAACGTGGGGGCGTTCAATGTCGGCATCACCGTCGGCCCGTGGCTGGGCGGCCTGGTGCTGGGCGCGCACTGGGACTATCCGGCACTCGCCTGGATCGGCGTGGCCCTGGGTGCCGCCGCACTGGCCGTGGTCGGTTGGTCGAGCGCGCTCGCCGCACGCGCCGTGCCCGCCGAGGGCGGTGCCGTGCTCGATGCGGAGCCGATATCGGTGCGCGCGTAGCGGGATCGCGGTCGCGCCGGCTCGGGTCGAGTCCGACCGACGAGGGGTCGAGTCGGACCGTGCTCTCGGCGTCGCGACGTCTTCCAGGAAATCTCGGTTCGACGCACCATCCACGCCAGCGCCGAAGGACCGCCGCGCCGAGTTGGTCCCGGCGGCGGCTCCTTGACCACCGTGCGTCGGTCGGACTCGTCCGGATTGGCGTCGGTCCGACTCGACCTGTGTCGCGAGAGTCGTCGGCCCAGGACCCGCCGGCTCCCGGACTCGTCGGCTCCCGGACTCGTCGGCTCCCGGACTCGTTGGCTCCCGGACTCGTTGGCTCCCGGACTCGTTGGCTCCCGGACTCGTCGGCTCCGGACTCGTCGGCTCCTGG
>NZ_JASCXP010000538.1:0-4149 GCF_030010695.1 Nocardia sp. CC201C | reverse complement strand
CGGACGACACCTCCGGCTGAGTCCGGCCGACGCGGTGGCGCGGGAACCCCGTGCCTCGCCGAACACCGTGCTCGCGGGTGGGCCACACTGCGGCGAGACGCGAGCCGTTTGCGCGCCTCGTGTCGTATGGTGTCGCGCCCCGGCAGGCCACGCTGCCTCACGTCGTCGAGTCTGATGCCGGTTCCCCGGGGCCGGACGCGGCGGTGGCGAAGGGGGCGGGACCGCCGAGGCCCTGCCAGTCGGCCTGGGCGGCGACCGCGCGGTCCAGGGCGGTGCCGAAGGCCGCGGTGTCCGCGTCGACGGCGGCCAGGCGTTCGAGGACGGGCGGGGTGCGTTCGAGTGGGCAGGCGCGCAGCAGATCCGCGTACAGGGCGCGCAGGCGGCGGACCACCTGGAGGGAGTCGCGGCCGTAGTAGCGGATCTCATCGACGGCGAGGGACAGGTAGTCCGACCACTCGGAGGTGCGGTGGGTCAGTCGGACCCGGCCGTCGCGATCCCGGATGCGGGTGACGCCGAGTTCGCGGCCGGACAGGTCGAGCAGCAGGGCGCCGATGTGATCGAGCGCCTGCACCGCCGTGGTCGGGTCGTTGACGGCCGGGGACAGCGCCTTGATCGCGATATCGACCATGACTCGCAGTGCGAAGGCCGGGTCGGCGTCCACCACCCGTTCGACGCCGACCACCACATGCCGTCGCAGCGTGCGCTCGGGCACCGCGGTCGCACCGTGGATCTCGAACAGCGCCGCACCGGGCAGTACGAAGTCCCCGACGGCGGGCACCACCACGATGCGGCAGTCGGCGCGCCGCGCGAGTTCGGCGATGTCGTCGTCGTCGAAGCCGAGCAGGACGCCCGCCCGGCCGGTGTGCCGGAGTACCCGATCCGGCGGCCCGTCCGCGGCGTCGTCGGTATCGGTCTCGCTCCCATACGGATTCGGGTGCACGGCCGCGGCCGTCCGGGCTCCGGCGCGTGCCACCCAGCCCAGCGCCTTGACCAGGCGCAGGAAATTGACCACCCGGGTGAGCAGCGCGAAGAACAGGGCCACGCTGGTGAGGGCGAGCCCGACGGCCACCACCGAGGAGAGCACCGGCTCGTAGTCCTCCAGGCGCGCGGCCAGCCGCACCGAGACCAGCAGGGTGTACACGAAGGTGGCCATGAAGGTGCCGAGGGCTGCGCCGAGCACCCAGTCCTGGGTGAGCCGGGGTGCGAAGCGCGCCGACATGGTCCCGGTGCCGAACTGGATGACCAGCAACAGGACCGAGAACACGAAGCCGGTGAAGGCGATGGTGCCCGACGCCACGGCCGCGAGCACGGTCGCCATGACGGCCGCGTCGAACTTCCACGCGAACTCACCCGGGGGCAGCTCGGCCAGTACGTCGGCCAGCACCCGGTCCAGATACGGCACCAGCCAGGACAGCAGCACCGCCGCGCCGACGATGAGGGCCGGGAGCAGCCACACCCGGCGCTGCCGATACACCCAGCGAACCTCGTTGAACCAGGAAAACACTCACATCACCGCCGTTCACTCCACGCCTGGGCTGCTCGGATGGCTCGACCCTACCGGTGTTCGAACCTCTCAGCCGCTCTCAGCTAATTCGTGGCATTGTCGATGGCGTGCCGTCCTCATCGCCGTCGCAGCAGGTGTCCACCCCGTCCATCCGGCCCCGGCCCGCCGGCCAGCGCCGGACTTACCTGGGCATCGCCGTGATGCTGTTGCTGGGTGCGGTGTTCAGTGGGCTCACCGCGGTGGTGATGCGGGCGGCCGGGCCGACGGATGTCGATATCGCCCTGCGTGACTGGGCGGTCGGCTTTCGGTCCGACGGTATGACGCTGGCCGCCCGGGTTGTCACGACCTGCGGTGACACCCTCACCATGGCGCTGTTGGCCACGGCCGTATGCCTGGGATTCGCGTGGCGGCGGCGGTGGGAGTCCGCGGCGCTGGTCGGCATCGCCGCCCTGGGCGCGGCGGTGCTGGTGGCGGTCGGCAAACGGCTCGTCGGCCGCGAGCGCCCGCCGCTGGACGGGCGGCTGGCCACCGAGCACAGCCTGTCGTATCCCTCGGGGCACAGCCTCGGTTCGTTCGTGGTGATCGGCGTGGTGGTGGTGGCCCTGCTGCCGCATCTGCGCGGCCGGGCCCGCCCGGCACTGGTCGCGCTGGCGCTGGTACTGGTACCGGCCATCGGGCTGTCCCGGGTGTACCTCGGTGTGCACTGGCCCACCGACGTGCTCGCGGGCTGGATCCTCGG
Organism: Nocardia sp. CC201C; assembly: GCF_030010695.1. Taxonomy (NCBI): domain Bacteria; kingdom Bacillati; phylum Actinomycetota; class Actinomycetes; order Mycobacteriales; family Nocardiaceae; genus Nocardia; species Nocardia sp. CC201C. Next base: position 1,906 of record NZ_JASCXP010000538.1, on the reverse strand, counting down.
CGCGCTCTGGCTCGTCCTGTGCCGCACCGCCGGTGTCGGACGCGGGGTGGGCGCGCGGCTGGCGCGGCTGGATCGGCGTCCACCGCCCGACCCCCGCTAGTTCCGCCGTCCTCGAAACCGGCCGCGCGGCATGGTTGGCGCTGATATCTTCTCGCCATGTCGGCCACGAAAGATCTTGCGACACCGGCCGAATTGGGTGTCGACGATGAGGAGCGGCCCGCCCGGACCCTGTCCGGGTGGCCGGAGCGCCTCGTGGCCCTCAGCGGATTCGCCGTCGCGATTCTGGTGCTGTGGCAGGTGTTTCGGCCGCTGCCGCAGGGCAGCCAGTACTATCTGGTGGTCTTCCTCGCGGTCACCCTGCCGCTGGTCTTCCTGAGCTACCGCTCCGGGTGGCGACACCTGGACGGGGGCACCGGTTGGGTCGATCGGGCGTACGGGCCCGCACCCTGGGACTGGCTGCTGGCCGCGCTGGCCCTGCTGGTGTGCCTGTATCCGGTCCTGCCGCTGACCATCGGATCCGGTGGCGGCGGATACGACGCCTTCCTCGACCGGCAAGGGCTGCTCGATCCCGTCGATATCGCCATGGGCGCGCTGGTGCTGCTGCTCGTGGCGGAGGCGTGCCGCCGCACCACGGGTTGGGTGCTGCCGCTGGTGTGCGCGCTGTTCCTGGCCTACGGCTACTACGGCGGACTGCTGCCGCAGCACTGGTCGGTGGCGCACGCCGGACTCGACTTCGACCAGATCGTGGACGCGCTCTACAACTCCGGCAGCGGGTTCTACGGCACCCCGCTGGATGTGGCGGCCAGCTATATCGCGCTGTTCACCATCTACGGTGCGGTGCTCGAATTCTCCGGTGCGGCACGATTTTTCGTGGAACTCTCGGTGGCGGCGTTCCGGCGGTCGCGCACGGCGGCGGGTCGCACCGCGGTGACCTCCGGATTCCTGCTCGGCACGGTCTCCGGCTCGGGGACCGCGACCGCGGTGACCAATGGCGCTGTCACCTGGCCGATCCTGCGCAAGGCGGGCTACCGACCCGAACAGGCCGGTGGCATGCTGGCGGCGGCCGGTGTGGGCGCGATTCTCTCCCCGCCGACGCTGGGCGTCGCGGCCTTCATCGTGGCCGAGTACCTGGAGGTCTCGTACCTCACCGTACTGCTGTGGGCCACGATCCCGACCCTGCTCTACTACCTGGGCATTCTGCTGGCGGTCGAAATCGACGCGCGGCGGTTCCACCGCCAGGGCTCCGGCGACGGCGCACCCGTCGCCGACACCGGACCCTCGGCGTGGAAACTGCTGGCGCGCTTCGGCTATCACTTCCTGTCGCTCATCGCCATCGTGGTGCTGATGCTGCTGGGGTTCGCGGCGACCAAGGCGGTGGTGTACGCCACCGCGCTCGCCTTCCTGCTCGCCGTCGTCGACCGCGCGGTGCGGCAGGGGCCGACGGCGGCCACTCGACGAGAAATGCTGCGCGAGTTCGGATCCTGCTTCACCGCCCTGTCCGGTGGTATTCGCGCCGCCCTGCCCGTGGTGGCGGTGTGCGCCGCCGCCGGGATCATCACCGCCATGACCACCAAGACCGGGCTCGGCGCACAGCTGGCCGGTGTGCTGGTGCGGACGGCGGAGGCGATCTCCGACAATGCGACGGTCGTGCTGGCCTGCACCGTCGTTCTGGCCGCCGTGGCGCTGGCACTGCTCGGGCTGGCCATTCCGGTGACGGCCTCCTTCGTCATCGGCTGGGTGATCATCGCGCCCGCCCTGCTGTCGCTCGGCGTCTCCGGCCCCGCCACCGCCATGTTCGTCTTCTACTACTCGGTGCTGTCGGAGGTGACGCCGCCGACCGCGCTGGCCGCCGTCGGCGCGGCGGCGGTGACCGGGGCCAAACCGATCCCCACCATGTGGCAGACAC
>NZ_JASCXP010000537.1:0-4155 GCF_030010695.1 Nocardia sp. CC201C | reverse complement strand
TGATCACCTGTTTGCTGCCGATGTGCTGTAGCACGGAGAGGTGGTGGCCCATGGCCGATGACGACGACCAGTTGATGGACGAGGTCCTCGACATGGACGATGACGACACCGACCTCGACTACGACCTCGGCGACGACGACCAGGCCGACGAGGTCCGCGAGTACGAGCGCTACATCGCCGACCCGCCGGAAGACCTGATCATCCGCAATCGCGAGAACGACGACCACGGCCGTCTCGGCATCGAGAGCGAACTCGACCAGGAGTGGACGCGCCGCCGGCGACGCGAGGAAGCACGCGCCGAGGACGACCGGCCCGCCGAGGTCGCGGCCCTCGAGATCGTGGACGAGCCGGGCGACTGAACCGGCGCTCTTTCGCCGAAACCACCTGCGCTGTGATACCCATGGAAAGCGTTCACAGCACCAGTGAGGAGGGCGCGTCATGAGCACCCCACCGAACGACCCGAAGGCCGGTGACGAGCCGGGAGACGACGTGACACGGCGCATTCCGGACTCCGCGCCCGGTGTGCCGCAGTACGGGCTGCCCGGGCAGGACCCGGAGGCTCCCGGCGGTTCGGATACCGGGGAGCGTCCGTCCGACAGCGGTACCCCGTCTCTCCAGAAGGGGGCGCCGCCGTCCGGAGAGAGCGCGCCGCCGTCCAGGGAGACCCAGCCGTCGTCCGGAGAGGCCCAGCCGCCGTCAGGGGCAGGCGCACCGTCGTCTTGGGAGAGCGCGCCGCCGCCCGGTCAGTACCCGCAGCCGCCGCAGTACCCCGCGGGCGGGCAGTACGGCTCCCGGCCGGGTGATCAGACCCAGGGTGGGTATCCGCAGCCGTACGGACAGCCCGCAGAACAACCGCCGTATGGGCAACAACCCTACGGTCAGCCGGGATACGGGCAGCAGCCCTATGGGCAGCAGCAGCCCGGGTACGGGCAACAGCCCTATGGGCAGCAGCAGCCCGGGTACGGGCAACAGCCTTACGGCCAGCAGGGCTACCAGCCGTATCCGCAGCAGGCATACGGCACGCCGCAGCAGCCCCGCACCCAGATCTTCTCCATCATCGGATTCGTCTGCGCGGGGATCGCGCTGCTGTTCTGTCCGCCCGGATTCGGTATCGCGGGCATCATCCTGGGCGTGGTGGGCAACAGCAAGGGCGAACCGCTGGGCAAGTGGGCGGCCATCGCCTCCGGTGTCTGCATGGTCCTCGGCCTCCTCATCGGGTTCGCCATCGTCGGCGCCGATCTGGTGTCCAACTGATCGCGATGGAGTTCACCGGATTTCCGCTCGCCGGACTCGACTTCTACGAGGACCTCGAGGCCGACAACTCCAAGACCTTCTGGAATGCGCACAAGCGGATCTGGGAGGAGTCGGTGCGCGACCCCATGCGGGCGCTGGCGGCCGAGCTGGAACCGGACTTCGGCCCGGCCAAGATCTTCCGGCCGTACCGGGACGTGCGGTTCTCGAAGGACAAGTCGCCGTACAAGAACCACCAGGGTGCGGTGGTGCACACCGCCGAATCGTGCGGATGGTACGTGCAGATCGGCGCGGGCGGCCTGTTCGTGGCGGGCGGGCTGTACACGGCCTCGCCCGCCCAGCGGGCCGCCCTGCGCACCGCCATCGACGACGCGGTGCGCGGGGCGGAACTGGAACGCCTGCTCGACCAGGTGAATGCCGCCGGATACACCATCGGCGGCGACAAGCTGAAGACGAAACCCAAGGGTTTCACCGCCGACCACCCCCGCATCGACCTGCTGCGCCACCAATCCCTCGTCGCCACCCGGGATTTCGGCGCACCCGCCTGGTTGACCACCGCGAAGGCCGCCGGGCAGGTGCGCACCGCCTGGGAGGACCTGCGGCCCCTGGTGGAATGGCTGGCAGCGGTCACGGCCCAGCGCTGACCACGTCCACACAGCGGCCACCTCAGCCCCCACCACGCCACAAACCCGCTCCGAATCCACCACTCCGCCACCATCAGCCGCCCCACCGCGACCCGACAAAGTCCACGCGATACGCCGCAGACCGGGCAATTGTTCGCCGTAGCGCTGTCGCGGCCGCCCACCGCGTTCCCGCTACCGTCGCCCGCTGCGGTCTCGCCGTTCGGTATGCCGTGGGTCCGCCGCCCTTCAGCACACCGCCCGCGATCCCATCGCGCGGCACACCGCAGTAGCGCCTCTGCGCGGCAACTCGGCCCTCCTGCCTACCCGCCACACTGCGGCGTTCGCACGCGATCAGGTGGCGCACCAGACCCGGGCAGGACCGCATCGAGGCCGCGCAGATCACCCGGTTCTCCCGCAATCAGATCGTCCAGCTGGTGCTGCTCATCGGCCTGGTGTACATGGCCTACCCATATATCAGCGCGGTGCCGACCTTCACCCCGGTGGTCAGCGTCGCTCGGCCGGGTGATCAGCGCCGCTCGGCGAGTACGAGAGCGAAGCGGCTGTCCGGGTCGGTCCATACCCGCTCGGTGGCGAAACCCGCAGCGTCCAGTTCGGTTTCGAGTCCTTCGCGGCGGAACTTGGCGGAGATTTCGGTGCGCATCTGCTCGCCCGCGGCGAAATCGACGGTGAGGTCGAGGTCGCGGACCGTCACGGTCATGGACTCGGTGGCCTCCAGGCGCATTTCGATCCACTCGTTGTCGGTGTCCCACCGCGCTACATGCGCGAACTTCTCCGGATCGAAGTCGGCGTTCAGTCGAGAGTTCAGCACTCGCAGCATATTTCGGTTGAACTCCGCGGTGACTCCGGCGGCGTCGTCGTAGGCGGGCACCAGGACCGCCGGGTCGATGACCAGTCCCGCACCGAGCAGCAGCTGTTCCCCTGGCTCCAGCACGGCGTGGATTCCGGCCAGGAACTCGGCGCGCTCGGCGGGAACCAGATTGCCGATGGTGCCGCCGAGGAAGGCGATCATGCGCCGTCCGCCGCGCGGCAGATTGTCCAGGGTGGCGGTGAAATCGCTGACCACGCCGTGTACGGCGAGCGCGGGGAACTCGGCGGCGATCTCATCCGCCGCCGACCGCAGCGCCGTTGCCGACACATCCTGCGGCACATATGTTTTCAGCGGCCCCTCGGCGCTCAACGCACTGAGCAGCAGACGGGTCTTGGCGGCCGATCCGGCCCCCAGCTCCACCAGCACCTCGGCCTGCGCCGTGCGCGCGATCTCCCCCACCACCCGCTCCAGCAGCGCCCGCTCGGTGCGCGTCGGGTAGTACTCGGGCAGTTCGGTGATGAGTTCGAACAGTTCGCTGCCGCGCGCGTCGTAGAACCATTTGGGCGGCAGCCATTTCGGTGTCGCCGTGAGCCCGGTCCGGGCGTCCGACCGCAGCGCCGCGGTCAGGTCGTCGTCGGTCAGATGAATCTCCAGCGTCGCGGCAATCATGAGCGCGCCCTTTCCGTTTCGATAGCCAGGTCCTCCACGACCAGCCGCCCCGGCCCCGCGACGACCACCTGGCGATCGGCGATCGCCCGCCACCGTGGATCGTCGTCGTAGGGCTCCGAGGCGACAATCGCGGAAGTGTCGGTGACCAGCACCGACAACGAGTGGTGCCACGTCGTGGCCCACCAGGTCTCCCCGTCCCCCAGCAGCAGATTCAGCCGCGCCCGCGGTGACCGCTCCAGCACCGCCGCCACCACCAGCCGCAGCACGGCGACCGGATCGCCGTCCGTTCCCGCGCCGAGACCACCGGGCTCGCGCACGGCCGCCACCGCCGGGCCGTTCTCACCACGTCCTCGGCCCCTCGGATGGCCTGTCGAGGCCCGCACGTGCGCAATGGATTCGGCGGAACCGGCGGGAATCCGCGCGAGCAGGTCGTGCAGGATCACCCAGAGCACGGCGGAGTCGGTCAGCGACTCCGCCGCCAGCAGGGGCGGCGAGTCGAACTTCGCCGCGATATCGGCCAGCACGTCGCGCCAGCCCGGAATGGCCCCGTTGTGGCTGAAGGCCCAGCGACCGCGCGTGAACGGCGCGCACGCCCCCTGATCCAGCGGCAGTCCGACCGTGGCCGAGCGCACGGCACCCAGCACGGCCGTGGAACGGATCTGCGGCAGCACCTCGTCCACGGCCGGATCGGTCCAGATCGGCGCGGCATTGCGGTACCGGCTGACCGACAAGGGCACCGGATCACCACGACCACTCGTCCCGGCCGCGGCATCCGTCGCGCCG
>NZ_JASCXP010000536.1:0-4183 GCF_030010695.1 Nocardia sp. CC201C | reverse complement strand
CGGTCCACCGGGGTGCGTTTGCGGTCGGCGGCGGCGCGGTCCGAGCCGACTCGCGGCGGACGTTCGGCCACGCGGCCGGTGGGGCGGCGGCCGCGGGTTCCGGATTTCGGTGCGGGATCGTCGAATTCGGCATCGGCCGCGCGGGCGGCGCGGCTGCGTCGCCGGGCCGGGTCCTTCTCGCCGGTGCGAGAGCGGCGGGCACGTGTGGCACCGCCGGAACGCCCGCCGCGGGCACGTGAGCGCGGCCGGTCGTCGCCGGGCATCCCCTCGCGCCGGTGCAGGTATATGCGTAGGCCCCCGATGGCCAAAACCAACACGGTGGCCAGCGCCATGGTGGGGAAGCGGTTGACCAGCGGGATGGCCAGATTCAGCAGGATGTCCTTGAGCTTCAGGCTCCCGGCGTTGCCGAGCAGCTGCTGATAGGCCAGCGGCACCGCGAAGAACAACAGCAGCGGCGGCAGCACCAGCACCGTGAACAGACCCCGGTAGCGCACCGCCAGCACCGCCAGCACACAGCCCAGCACATACAGCGACGAGAACGTCAACGTGAGCTCGGAACCCCCGCTGGCGTCGATGAAGAAGCCCAGGAAGGTACAGGTCACCGCGATCAATACCGCCGCTCCGGCGGGGATGCCCGGCACCGTCGGCAGAATCGAACGGTGCGACACGGGCACCTCTGCTCGCTCGCTTGGGGTAACTGCCACGTCAAGCACACTAAAGCATGTAGCTATTCCGCGAGGGAGGCGACTCGAGCGGCTTGCCGAGTGCGCGTCACCCGCGCTGGTCGATACTGTCGGCATAACCGTCCGGCGCGTCGGTGAAACCCACCGCTCGCGGCCAATGGTCCACCCTGTCGATATCGGGTACGGGGGTCTCGGCGATTTCCAAATCGTGCAGTTTGCGCGCGGTCACCATGACCCGCGCCTCCACCGATGCCACGGCCTTGTTGAAGGCCATCACCGTTTTTCCGAGCTGTGCGCCCAGATCGTCCATATGCCGCCCCGCGACGCTCAACCGCGTGTACAGCTCGCGTCCGAGTTGATGCACCGTCGCCATATCACGAGACAGCGCCTCCTGCCGCCAGCCGAGCGCCACCGTCCGCAGCAGGGCGACCAGGGTGGTCGGCGTAGCCAGGATCACATTCCGGCCGAAGGCGTATTCGAGCAGGCCCGAGTCGGTGGTGAGGGCCGCGTCGAGAAAGGGATCGCCGGGCACGAACAGCACCACGAATTCCGGTGACGGATCGAAGGCCCGCCAGTACTCCTTGTCGGCGAGTTGATCGATGTGCACGCGCAGCTGTTTGGCGTGCTGGGTCAGCTGCTGTTTCCGAATATGCGGATCCTCGGCGGCCGCGGCCTCCAGATAGGCGGTGCACGGCACCTTGGCGTCCACCACGATCTGCCGTCCGCCCGCCAGTCGCACCACCAGGTCGGGCCGGATCACGGTATCGCCGCGCCGGGTCACCTGGGTATCGAAGTCGCAATGCCGGGCCATTCCGGCCAATTCGACGACGCGTTCCAATTGGATCTCGCCCCAGCGGCCGCGCACCTGCGGCGCTTTGAGCGCTGCCACCAATTGACCGGTCTGGGTGGAGAGCTGATGCGAGGTGCGCTGCATTCCCGCGACCTGTTCGCGCAGTCCCGAATACGCGTTGATGCGGTTGTGCTCGACTTCCTGAATGTGGCGATTCAGATTCCCGACCGCCTCGCGCAGCGGTTCCACGAGATTGCCGATGGCGTAGGACTGCCGGCGTGCCGCGTCCTCGCTGGCCGCGCTGAGCGACTGGCGTAGCAACCGCTCGTTGTCGTGCATGGCGGCGAGTCGCGCCTCGGCGGCCGCGGCGCGTTGACCCGCCCGCGCGGCGTGCGCGAGCCAGCCGACGGCCAGTCCGGCGAGGAACACCAACAGCAGCGCAAACAGCATCGGTGCGGTCATATCGCTGATAGTGCACTACATCACCGACAGAGGTCTGGAATCGGGCAACTCGCAGCGAGTTTCCAGCAACCGACCGGTGCCGGATCTGTTGCCGCGTCGGCAATCGCGGTGCGAAACACCGGCGCGTTTCCGGCGACCCGCCCGGGCGGCCGTGAACCTGTCGGACGTCTCGCCTACGGTTTTGCGGCATGCGGATACTGCACACCTCCGACTGGCATATCGGCCGCACCTTCCACGGTGTCGATCTGCTGGCCGACCAGGCGTGTTCGCTCGACGCCATGGCCGAGTTGGTGGCGGCGGAGGGGGTGGAGGTGGTGGTCGTACCCGGTGATGTGTACGACCGTTCCATTCCGAGTGCCGACGCGATCGCGGTGTGCAATCGGGGGTTCGAGGCCATGCGGGCGGCGGGGGCAACCATCGTGGCGACCTCGGGCAATCACGATTCGCCCACCCGGCTGGGTGCGCTGGGGAGTTTCGCGGCGGCGGGCGGGCTGCATCTGCGGACCACCATCGCCGAGGTGGCGCGGCCGGTGGTGCTCGCCGACGCCCACGGTGACGTGGCTTTCTACGGCATCCCCTATCTGGAACCGGATATCACCCGCGCCGAACTGGGCGTGCCGCAGGCGCGTTCGCACGCCGAGATTCTCGATGCGGCCATGCGGCGCATTCGCGACGATCTGGCCGGGCGCGCGGGCGCGCGGTCGGTGGTGCTGGCACATGCCTTCGTGGTCGGCGGTGAGGCCACCGGGTCGGAGCGGTCCATCGCGGTGGGCGGGGTGGAGACGGTGCCGCTGCGCGCCTTCGACGGCATCGACTATGTGGCGTTGGGCCACCTGCATTCGCCGCAGACGCTCTCCGATTCGGTGCGCTACTCCGGGTCGCCGCTGCCCTATTCGTTCGGGGAGCGCTCCCATCGCAAAGCGGTGTGGATCGTCGATCTGAACGCCGACGGGCTGGGCGAGGTGCGCCGCGTCGACCTGCCGGTGGTGCGCGGGCTGAGCCAATTGGCCGGAACTCTCGATGAACTGCTCGCCGAACCGGAGTTCGCCGCCGCCGAGAATGACTATGTGGCAGCGACTCTCACCGATCACGCCCGCCCGGTGGACGCACTGCGCAAACTGCGTACCCGATTCCCGCACGCCGTTCACGTGGAATGGGTTCGGCCCGAGGGCAATCCGGAACTGCGCTACCGTGAACGCGTGCAGGGACGCCGGGACATCGAGATCGCGCACAGCTTCCTCAGCGATGTGCGCGGCGAGCCCTCCGGCAGCGAGCTGCAGTGGGTGGAACGCGCCCTGGCCGCTGCCGTGCGGGAGCCGGAGCGGGAGTCGACGGCGGCGGAAGGGCTGTTCGCGGAACCGGGCACCACGGAACTCACCGCATGAGCACGCCCACCCGCACAGCGCCGCGTTACCGCGTCGCGCCGTCCATCCGGTCGCGCCGCGTGCCGTCCCACCGTGGCGGAGTGTGCGCCGCATGAGGCTGCACCGCTTGGAGTTGACCGCTTTCGGGCCGTTCGCGGAGACCACCGTGGTCGATTTCGACGTGCTCGGGGCGGACGGGCTCTTCCTGCTGCACGGGCAGACGGGGGCGGGTAAGACCACGGTGCTCGACGCCATCGCGTTCGCGCTGTACGGCCGGGTGCCGGGGGCGCGGGGGGAGAGCAAGCGGCTGCATTCCGACCACGCCGACGAGCAGACCCCGCCGCGGGTGGTGCTGGAGGCGACCCTCGGCGGGCGGCGGCTGCGGCTGACCCGGTCGCCGGAGTTCCAGCGGCCCAAGAAGCGCGGCACCGGCTGGGTCACCGCACAGGCCAGCGCCACCCTGGAGTGGCTGGACGGGCGTGGGCTGAACCTGTCCCGCATCCCGGATATCGGTGACGAGGTCGTGCGTCTGCTCGGCATGAGCGCCGACCAGTTCTTCCAGGTGGTCCTGCTGCCGCAGGGCGATTTCGCGCGTTTCCTGCGCGCCGACAACGAGGATCGCGAGAAGCTGCTCGAAAAGCTCTTCGACACCGAACGTTTCGGCACCGCCGAACAGTGGCTCATCGACAAGCGCCGCGCCTCCGCCGCCGACCTCGACACCCGCCGCCAGAGCATCGACCGGCTCATCGCGCGGATCGGCGGCGCGGCGGGCCTGCCCGCCACCGAGACCGTTGGTCCCCTCGAAGCCGTCGAATGGTCCCAGGACCTGCTGACCACCGCCCGCGCCGCCCTCACCGCCACCGCCGCCGACCTCGAACGCGGCG
>NZ_JASCXP010000535.1:0-4198 GCF_030010695.1 Nocardia sp. CC201C | reverse complement strand
CTGCGGTTCGCCGACCGGATCGATCGGAGCGGTCTGCATCCCGCGCTGGCCGACGCCCATGTCATCCTCGCCAGCGATGTGGACAACCCGCTGCTCGGACCGAACGGTGCGGTGGCGGTGTACGCCCGGCAGAAGGGCGCGAAGCCGAAGGATCAGGCGCTGCTCGAGGACGCTCTGGCGAACTGGGCCCGGATCGTCGCACCCGAACTGGCCGATGCGTCCGGTGCGGGCGCGGCGGGCGGAACCGGTTTCGGCGCGCTGGCCGTCCTCGGCGCCACCAAGCGCCCGGGGATCGAACTGGTCCTGGAACTCATCGACTTCCGCACCCACCTCCGCGGTGCCGACCTGGTAATCACCGGTGAAGGGTCGCTGGACACCCAGAGCCTGCACGGCAAAGCGCCCATGGGCGTCCGGGATGCCGCCCGTGCGGCGGGCGTTCCGGTCATGGCGGTCGCCGGGCGCATCCAGCTCAGCGCGAATCAGCTGCGCGAGGCCGGTTTCACCGCGCACCTCGCCCTGTCGGATCTGGAGCCGAGCCCGGAACGCTGCATGGCCGACGCCGCTGCCATCCTCGAGCGCATCGGCCAGCGCATCGGCGCGAAGTCACCCGCGGCCGGTGACGGGCGGACCACCCGCACCGCGCATCGCGCGCGCGGCCGTTGACGCGGACCGGCTAGCTCGCGGCGGTGAGCGGACGGCCGAGCACCCGGTCCCGATTGCGCTCGCCCCAGCGCTCCAGCGGCCCCAACGCCTCGTTGAGCTCCTGCCCCAGCGGAGTCAGGGAATACTCCACCCGCGGCGGGATCTCGGGGTAGACCTCGCGGTGCACCACACCGCTGGCCTCCAGATGCCGCAGGTTCTCCGCGAGCACCTTCTCGCTGACCCCGTCCAGCAGGCGGCGGATCTCGCCGAACCGCTGCGGGCCCTCGCCGAGCACCCACATGAGGTGCAGCTTCCACTTGCCACCGACCACGTCGATGGCCACGGACATACCGCACACATCGTGATCCGCGTCACTCGCCTGCGACACCGTGTCCTCCTGACCAGATTTCGAACCTCGAGGTAAGCAACCCCACTCGAACGTGCGGTCTTCCCGAGCCTATCGGTCGCGACCAGTATCGGAGTCGGCGCCGACAGCAACCACGTCACGATTCCGAAGGGGCAAAACATGTCTCAGCAGCAGCATTCCGTCTCCGTCCTCGGTCTGGGCCCGATGGGTCAGGCCATGGTCCGGGCCTTCCTGAAGGCCGGGTACGAGGTGACGGTGTGGAACCGGAGCACGGCCAAGGTCGACGCCATGGTGGAACTCGGGGCCAAGCGGGCGGCCACCGTCGCCGAGGCGCTCGACGCCAACGAGGTCGCCGTCCTCAGCCTCACCCACTACGCCGCCATGTATGACGTGCTCGGCCAGGCCACCGACCACCTGGCGGGCAAGATCATCGCCAACCTGTCCTCAGACTCCCCGGAGCAGGCCCGCGCGGGCGGCAAGTGGGTGCGCTCGCACGGCGCGCAGTTCATCGCGGGTGGCGTCATGTCCGCGGGCGACAATATCGAGCACCCGTCGTCCTACATCTTCTACAGCGGTCCCCGCGAGGTGTTCGACGCGCACGCCGAACTGCTCACGCCGCTGAGCCCGCCGGAGTACCTGGGCGCGGACGACGGCCTGTCGCAGATCTTCTACCAGGCCCTGCTCACCGTCTTCCACCCCTGGATGCTGGCCTACGACCAGGCGCTCGCCATGATCGACCGCTCCGGCCACGACATCGCCCAGTTCCTGCCCTACGCGGTGCGCGCCGCCGGTGCCTACCCGTTCTTCATGGAGGAGTACGCCGGTGCGGCGCAGCAGGGCGGCTGGGGCGATATCTCCGCCTACCGCATGATGGACGCCGGTGCCCAGCACATCATCGACGCCAGCGAAGAAGTCGGGGTGGACGCCACCCTCTCGCACGTCTCGCAGAGCCTGTGGCGCAAGGCCATCGAGGTCTCGGACAAGGCCGGGCACGCCGTGCCGGTGTTCCGGATCATGAAGGGCGAGAGCGCCTGACCTGCCCCGGCGGGGCGCGTGTGCGGAACGCCCGCCGTCCGGCATCGGTTTCGGACGGCGGGACGGTCGCCGCTCAGGCGGTTTCGGAGCCGAGGCGGGGGAAGGGAGTGGTGGAGAAGATGACCTCCACCGGTACCTCGAAGTACTGGGCGAGCCGCAGGGCCAGGTGCAGGCTGGGGCTGTACTCGCCGCGTTCCAGATAACCGACCGTCTGGTAGTGCACGCCCAGTGCCTCGGACAGTTCCCGGCGCGAGATGCCGCGCTCGGCGCGCAGCATCGCGATCCGGTTGTAGATGACCTCAGTAGGCACGTTGCAGCGCCTTCTCCCGGCGTGCGGCCAGATTCGCGCCCGATTCGCGGCGGGCCATGCGGCGCAGCATGATCGGAGCGATGAGCAGCCCGGCCACCGTCCACGCGCCCAGTACGGCGGCGGTCTCCCAGTGCCGCCATGAACCCGCGATCTCGACGGCCACCGCGTCGTCCGGCAACATGGCCGAACGCATGCCCAGGCCCAGCCAGTAGATGGGGAACACCTGCGCCGCCCCCTGTACCCAGTCGGGCATGGCCGTGATCGGATAGAAGATGCCGGAGATCGCCACCAGACCCATGATGGGCAAGAACATGATGCCCATCGAACGCGGGTTCTCGAACACCGAGCCGAGGATCGCGCCGATCGGCAGCGTGGCCAGCAGGCCCAGTGCCATCACCCAGAGCAAGGTGAGCCAGCGGCCCACGGAATTCAGCTCCACCCCACCCACCAGCATGGTGCCGAACACCAGTATCAACAGCACCTGGGCGATGACCTGGCCGGAGGTGGTGAGGATCTTGCCGATCAGATAGCCGACCATGCCATTGGGGGTGGCCTTGGCGCGCAACAGGGTTCCGTCCTCGCGTTCCAGCGACAGATAACCCGCGATCCCGAAGATGCCGTTGAACGCCAACAGCATGCCGAGGATGCCGGGCAGTGCCAGCGCCCCCAAGCCCAGGTCGGTGGCCGCGTAGCTGCCGTTGCGCATGAAGAACAGCGCCGCCAGGGTCAGCACCGGCCAGAAGAACATGGAGAACAGGTCCATGCCGTTGGTGAGCGACTGGCGCAGTTCGATCCAGCCGCGCTGGACGCCCGCGCGCACGGCCGCGTTGACGGGTTCGGTGCGGTTCATCGGGTGACCTCCTCCAGGCTGTGCACCTCGGCCTCGCCCTGCCCGGATTCGAAGCGGCGCACCAGCGTCATATACGTGTCTTCGAGGGAGGCGCGGCGTACCTCGAGTTCCCCGATGGCCTCGCCGTGCTGCTGGAACAGCTCGTAGACGAATTTCGTCGATTCGGGCGTGGTGTGGACGAAGCGCTGACCGTCACGGGTCCAACGGATTTCGGCCTCACCGGCGATGCGGCGGGAGAGCTGGTCGGCCGAGCCGTCGGCGATGATGCGCCCGCCCGCCAGGATCAGGATGCGGTCGGCCAGCTTCTCGGCCTCGTCCAGATCGTGGGTGGTGAGCAGGATGGTGGTGCGATCGTCATCGGCGAGCCGGTGCACCAGGTCGTGGAATTCGCGCCGGGCCTGCGGATCGAAGCCCGCTGTCGGCTCGTCCAGGAACAGCAGTTCGGGTCGGCCGACGATGCCGATGGCCACATCGAGCCGCCGTCGCTGGCCGCCGGACAGGGCCATGATCTTGGCGTCGGCGTGTTCGGTGAGGCCGACGGCGGCGATGAGTTCGTCGGTGTCCCAGGGCCTTCGGACGTCCGGGGTGGCGTAGGGGGCATAGAACATGCCCAGGTGGCCGAGCAGTTCCCGCACCCGCCACTTGCCGTGATCGCGCCAGGATTGCAGCACCACCCCGAGTCGCGCCCGCCACGCCTCGTCGCCGTGCGCGGGATCGGTGCCGAGTACCTCGGCGCGGCCCGCCGACCGCATTCGAAAGCCTTCCAATATCTCGATGGTGGTGGTCTTGCCCGCTCCGTTGGGTCCGAGCAGCACCAGCACCTCCCCGCGGTGTGCCTGGAACGTGACGTCCTGGAGCACATCCCGGGTGCCGTAGCGCATGCGCAAGTTCTCGACGTCGATAGCGACGTCGTCGCCGACAGCCATAACACCTTCTCAGTAGTAAACGCCAAACAGTATGTAGCATATCTACTACATTTCACCGCGCGAAGGCT
>NZ_JASCXP010000534.1:0-4225 GCF_030010695.1 Nocardia sp. CC201C | reverse complement strand
GCGCATGGTGTCGGAATGGCTGGTCGAACCGGCGGTCGGCGGGCAGGGCGGGGCCGCGTGGACCTCGTCCTCGGACGCCGGATGGGCCGCCGCCGAACAGGCCATGGAACCGACGACCGGCGGGAAAACCCAGGGCGGCCTGCCGATTCGCCGCCCCGGCGCCCAACTGGTCCCCGGCGCGGCGGTACCCGCGGACGAAGAGGGCGCACGGAATCCGGAAGAGATTCGTCACAGCTTGACCAGGCATCTGAGCGGGGTTCTCAGTGGACGGGCAGACGCCCAGCACAAAGACGGAGACCCATACAACGACGGAGGGCACGCATGACCGAACAGCGCACCACAACCGATGAGAACCTGAACTGGCTGGTCACCCGGTTCACCCGGGAGGTGCCCGGGGTCTCGCACGCCGTGCTGGTTTCCGCCGACGGTTTGCTCCAGGCCACCAGTCCGCACCTGCCCAACGACCGCGCCGAGCAGTTGGCCGCCGTCACCGCCGGTCTGGCCAGCCTGTCGGCCGGCGCGGCCCAGCTGTTCGACGGCGGCAAGGTGATGCAGTCCATCGTGGAGATGCAGCGCGGCTACCTGCTCGTCATGAGTGTCGGCAATGGTTCGCACCTGGCGGTGCTGGCCAACAAGCAGCACGACATCGGACGCATCGGCTACGAGATGGCGCTTCTGGTAGACCGCGTCGGGTCCGTGGTGCAGGCCACCGCCCGCCAGACCGCGTGATCGGCCACCGCACATGTCCGCACCGAACGGCGCCGGCCGGCCGACATCGCGTGTCCGCCCATACGCACTGACCTCCGGCCGCACCGAGCCGGCGGTCGAACTGCCGCTGGAGGCGGTCGTCGAGACCCTCTCCTACACCGCCCATTTCGACTGGCCGGCGGGCGACATCCGGACCGAGATCCTGCGTCTCGGCACGGCCCGGCTGTCGGTGGCCGAGATCGCTGCGCACCTGCAGCGGCCACTGGGCATGGTACGTGTGGTGATCGGTGACCTGGTGGTCGCCGGCACACTGCGCGTGCATTCGACTCTGAGCGATCAGGCGACCTTCGACGAGCGCCGATCTTTGATGGAGAGGACCCTGCATGGACTCCGGGCGCTTTGACGCCGCGCCCTACAACGGCGGACCGCAGCACCCGAACAACGGGGCGGCACAGCAGTACCCCCCGCGTCCCGGTGAGGGCGGCGAATTCCGCACCGCCTCGACGAAGATCGTCGTGGCGGGCGGATTCGGTGCGGGCAAAACGACGTTCGTCGGCGCGGTCTCGGAGATCGTGCCGCTGCGCACCGAGGCCATGGTGACCGGGATGTCCGACGGCGTGGACGACCTCGCCGCCACGCCGGGCAAGGAAACCACCACGGTCGCGATGGATTTCGGCCGCATCATCCTGCCCGGCAACCTGGTGCTCTATCTGTTCGGCACGCCCGGGCAGCGACGGTTCTGGTTCATGTGGGACGACCTGGTGCGCGGTGCCATCGGCGCGGTCGTGCTGGTGGACACCCGCCGCATCGAGGACAGCTTCGCCGCCGTCGACTTCTTCGAGGCCAAGAAGCTCCCGTTCCTGGTCGCGGTCAACCGCTTCCCCGACGCGCCCCGCTTCCCGGTGGGTGAACTCCGCGAAGCGCTCAGCATCCGCGAGGGTGTGCCGATCGTCGACATCGACGCCCGTGATCCCGATGAGGTGCGCCGTTCCCTCGCCGCGGTCACCGAGTACGCCATCGAACGTCTCATGGCCCAGCAGCGCGAAAGCGCCTGGCGCGGTTAGGCAGCCGTACCCCGTTGGCAGGCGGGGCGCGGACCGGACAGACAGAACAGACCTGGGAGTATTTACCGCGTGATCTACTTCGCAATGGGCTACTGGATCATCGCGCTGGCGTTGATCGTGTCGGCTTCGGGGGCAGCGGTCGGGCTGGCCTGCATCCGGCAGTCCACCAAGTCGGTGACCGCACGATTCCGGTTCGTGTGGATGTTCGTGGCCGCCTGCTCCATCGGCGGCGTCGGCGTCGCCATGCCGATCTTCGTCTCCATGCTGGGCGTGGCGGCGCACGGCAGTCCGGTGCGTTACGACAGCATGCTGATCGCGGTCTTCTCGGCGCTGTCGGGGACCACCGTGCTGGCCGCGCTCGTCATCGCCGGGCGCACGCTGAACTGGGTGCGGCTGGGGATCGGAGCGGCGGTGATGGGCGCCGGTCTCGGCTCCATGGAACTGGTCGTGCTGCTGGCGGTGCACGTGCAGGGCGAGGTGGAGCGCAATGTGCTGTCGATCATCGCGGTGTACGCCATCGCGCTGGTGCTGTCGGTGGCGGTGTTGTGGTTCAGCCTCACCGTGCGCTCATCGCTGCTGATGCTCGGCGGTGCCGCCCTCTGGGCACTGGTCGTGACGGGTATGCACTACACCGGCCTGGTCGGCGTCAGTTTCGACGTCGACCATGCCGCGCCGACCCCGGAGGGTGTGGACCTGTTCAGCTTCTTCGTGCCGTTCTTCATCATCGGCTCACTGGCGCTGGCGATTCCGATCACGGCCATTCTGGTCGCCCCGGACCGCCGGGAATCCGGTGCGGTGCCCGCGCTGTCGCCGGTCGGTGATGCCCGCGAGCGGGGTGCGGCCGCCGACCGCATCCCGGAAGCGGTGCGCTGAACCGACTTCCGATATCGCCCGGAGCGAGGTAGCCCGGGCCCGCCGTACAGGGCCGGACCGTGTGATCGGTCCGGCCCTCGGCGTATGCGTGTGCGTGGCGCCGGGTCACCCGATCGGGTCGGGCAGTTCGCCGACGGCCCGGCTCGGTCCGACAGCGCGAACAGCTGACGTCCGGCCATGGCCGGATCGTCCACCTGGCAGTCGCCCCAGCACGGCGTGCCGGGTGGCCAGGCTGCGCCAGGTCAACCACCCGAATGCGACGAATTCCCGAACTGGCCGATTTCCGGATGCACGGGCGGCGGCGCGTCTCGCGAATTACAGTGGGAAGCATGCGTTTCGGGCTGGACTACGCAGGAGGTCGGCCCGGTGGTGCTGCGATCCGGGCCGCGGGTTTCGATTTCGTCGTCCGCTACCTCTCCGACGGCGGCCCGACCCTGCCCGGCAAGCTGCTCACCCCTGCCGAGGCTGATGACCTGCGCGCACACGGTGTTTCGATCGTCTCGAACTGGGAGACCTACGCCACCCGGATGCTCGACGGCTACGGCGCGGGCGTCACCGACGCGCGGGCCGCGCTGGCGCAGGTGCTGCGCTGCGGCGGCCGCCGCGATCGGCCCATCTACTTCTCCGTGGACTTCGACGCCACCCCGCAGCAGCAGGCGCCCATCAACGCCTACCTCGACGGCGCGGCCAGTGTGCTGGGCCGTGAGAACACCGGGATCTACGGCGGCTACTGGCCGGTCAGCCGCGCCCTGGACATGGGCACCGCCACCTGGGCGTGGCAGACGGTGGCCTGGTCGGGCAACAACCTCGAACCGCGGCGGCACATCCTGCAGCACGCCACCCAGGTGGACGTGAACGGTGTGCGCTGCGATGTGAACACCACCGACCGAGCCGATTTCGGCCAATGGGACTTCGAACAGGAGGATGCGGATTTGACACCCGAACAGGAGGCGATTCTGCGCGACGTGCAGATCCAGTTGCGAGGTCCGGGCCTGTCCGGGTGGCCGCAGCTGGGTACCGATCCGGAGGGGCGGTACCGCACCGTGGTGGACGGCCTCGCCGCCGCGTTGGATCATATCGACGAGTTGCGCACGGAGATCAGCGAACTGGAGGCGACCACCGCGGAACTGGCCAAAGAGGTTGAACGACTGTCCGGTCCGCACTGGCCGTGGCCGTTCTCACTCATCGAGGGTCCGGCCACCGCCGTCGGCAATCGCATCGAGCAACTGCTACCGGATCTGCCGCTGCCCGGCTGGGGCGACGACGATGACCGGCGCACGGTGCGCGGCGAGAACAGCACTGCGGAAACCCCGGAAAACCGCCCCTGAACTGGCGATGAGCGGGTTCCCCGGTAATCCGGAGAACCCGCCCTCGGCCACGAGGATACCGCCGCGAGGCCACGGGTTCATCACTTCCCGAAGACTTTTTGAACTCTCACGTGCCCCTTCGTGCCACATGCGCACCACCGGTCGCGTATTGGACAGCGACACACGGAGGAATCTCCTGCGGGCGCGTTGAATTCGGCGAGCGCCCGCGCGCCCGCCGCGGCCCATCCCGCCCCCCGCCCCTCTCGGCGCCAC
>NZ_JASCXP010000533.1:0-4241 GCF_030010695.1 Nocardia sp. CC201C | reverse complement strand
ACGGCGGTCTGACCGCCGCCGACCGGGTAGCTGCCGTACATCTGGTGGGTGCCGGTGCCGTAGAACTGCCGCAACTGCTCGATGCGCTGCTGGTTGGCGTCCTCGCTGAGCTGTGCCTGCAAGGTGGGGAAGCCACCCTGAGCCATCAGATCGGTCATGATCGCACCCAGTTCCTGCTGGTAGCGCCACATGCTGGCCGGACTGGGATTGGATGCCTGCGCGAGGAATCCGGCGAAGCGCATGACGAAGTCGCTCTCCTCGGTCGAGCAGTACAGGTCGCCGATGGCGCAGATGGTGCGCACCCGGTCGGCGATCCAGCCGAAGCCGCCGACGCGCGGGCCACCGGCCCCGGCACCCGGTGCGGCCGGGCCGACCTGGATGTCCGCGGGCGAGCGGCGCGGATCGGAGAGCAGGCCGACGGCCACGACCCGGTCCGGGGATACCGGCCCGATCCCGGTGCCGATCTCGGCGGCCAGGTCACCGGCCGCGTCCGCGCCCTGGCTGTAGCCCACGATCGCGATCTTGGTCGAGGCGCAGCGGGTTGCCATGGCGAGCACCAGATTTCGGGCGTTCGCGGTGGCTTCCGCCTTGGACGCGCCGTAGACGTCGCCCTCCCAGGGGAAGGCGGTCGCGGCATAGCTCACGTAGTCCACGCGCCCGGGTAGCCCGTCGGTCACACCCGACAGCATGCCGTGCTCGGGATCCTTGTCCTTGCCGGTCTCCCAGGTCCCCGGGACGGCGACCGTGTACAGGCTCGGGCATCCCGGATCCGCCACCGCGGATCCGCCACCGCCGAGCACGAGGCCGGACAACACACTCGCCGCTGCCCCCGCAGCGGCGACAATCTTCTTCAACCGCATAGTGCTCCAGTTCACCTGCCCCGGGACGTAACCGGTCACGTCCCGATTCCCGATCATGGTGCGGTCGTCCGATGACGTTTCCGTGCACACCGAGTTAACGCAGGTAACCCCACCCGTATGAGATTCGCGAACTCAACGCCGGCGCAGAGATCGGCGACACACCGGTGACAAGGATAAAGGGGCCTTGGCGTCGTCGCCGACCAACCGCGGGAAAACGTCCGATTTGCGTTGCTGCCAACATCTTTCACACACCGGCTCTGTGATGCACGCCACTGCGGAGGGGGTGAGACCGTGGCGACCGGTCCGCACTCGCGACGGCCTGTGCGAACTTACCGATGTATCGCACACCGAAATTCGCAGGTGTTCGCTCGGTTCGCGGGCGCATACTGACTTGTAGTTCCTCGTCGGGGTGGAGGGCATGAGGTGGAGTCGGCAATCCGATCGGATGCTGTCCGCGCGACCCGTTCACTGCTGACATCAGTAGTCGCGCGGTTCGCCGCCGCCTGGGAAACCGCGCAGGCGCCACCCGAACTGGCCCGCTTCCTGCCCGACGCACCCGAATTCCGGCGACTGTGCCTCATCGAACTGATCAAGGTCGACCTCGAATACCGCTGGGTGCGCTTCCACCACCCCAAACGCCTCGCCGACTACCTCACGGAATACGTCGAACTCGGCGCCGAACCGCTGCCGCCGGATCTGGTCTACGAGGAATTCCACGCGCTGCGCCGCGCCGGGCTCGAACCCGAACCGAGCGGTCGCGTCGACACCGACGACACCGTGCCCGCCCTCGCCGCCGACGACTACCGCAGCACCCTGATCGCGGTGCCCTGGGCGCAGGAAGCTCTGGACGGCATCGAGGTGGGCGACCGCATGGGCGACTTCGACCTGCTCAGCGAACTGGGCAGCGGAGCCTTCGCGCGTGTGTTCCTGGCCTGGCAGCGCTCCATGCAACGCCTGGTGGCGGTGAAGATCTCGCAGAATCGCGGCACCGAATCCGAGACGCTGGCGCAACTGGACCACGACCACATTGTGCGCGTCTACGATCAGCGGCTGCTCGCCGACCGCGACCTGAAACTGCTGTACATGCAGTACCTGCCGGGCGGCACCCTGCACGACGTGCTGACCCTGGTGCGCGCCCGCCCGCCCGAACAGCGCAGCGGCACACTGCTGCTGGAGGCGGTGGACGCGGCCATGCGCGCCCGCGGCGACATCGTGGACGGCGATTCCCTCATCCGCACCGAACTGGCCGCCGCCACCTGGCCGGAGGCCGTGGCGTGGCTGGGCAAACAGCTCGCCGAATCACTCGACTACGCGGCCCGCCACGGCGTGCTGCACCGCGATATCAAACCCGCCAATGTGCTGCTCACCGCCGAGGGCGCGCCGAAACTCGCCGACTTCAACGTGAGCTTCGGCCGCCACGTCGCCGGGACCAGCCCGCTCGCCTACTTCGGCGGGTCGCTGGCGTACATGTCGCCCGAACAGCTCGCCGCCTGCCATCCGCACCTGCCCACCACCGCCGAACACCTCGACGACCGCAGCGATATCTACGCCCTCGGGGTGATGCTGTGGGAATTGCTGACCGGCCACCGGCCCTTCGACGACGAAACGCGCGCGGGCGACTCCGCCACCTCCCTCGAGCGCATGCTGGAACTGCGCAAACGCGAAGTCGCGCAACAGCATCTGATGGACCTGCCCCCGGATACGCCGCCGACCCTGCGCCGCGTCCTGCTCGGCTGCCTGGCCCCGCGCCCGCAGGACCGGTGGGCCAGCGGGGCCGAACTGGCGCAGCAGCTGGGCCTGTGCCTGGATCGGCGTGCCCGCGATCTGGTAGACCCGCCGCACACCAGCCTGCGCGCCAAACTCGGACCGTGGTCCCTGCTCGCCATCATCAGCCTGGCCAGCACCGCCGGGCTCATCCTCGGCGTGCTGTACAACAACCTGCACAACGCCCCGCTGTTCTACGCCTGGGTGCGCCCGGATCAGCGGGAGCGACTCCAGGACATCAGCGGTCTGCTCGGCGTCCTCACCACCCCGATCGCCATCGTGGTGACCAACTATCTGTGCCGCCGCGCCTTCCTGGTGTGGCGGGTGGTACGGCGGGGCGGGACCGTGGACACCGCGATCCTCGCGCAGGCGCGGCGCGACACCCTAGTCGACGGCGACCGGGTGGCGCTGGTGGCCTTCGGCGGCTGGATGCTGCACGCCCTGGTGACGCCGTTCGTCCTGCTGGCCTACTCGGATCTGTCGGTGCGCCAGATCATCCACTTCTCCACCACGCTGGTGGTGAGCGGGACCATCGCCGTGGTGTATCCATTCTTCCTGGTCACCTTCTGCGTGGTGCGCTGCTTCTATCCGCGCCTGCTGGTGCACGGGGAGACCACCGACGACAGCGCCGCGCTGCGCGCGCTGGGCCGCCGCTGCAACCGCTATCTCGCGGTGGCGGCGTCGATTCCGCTGATCGCCGTGATCACCGGCCTCATGTTCCTGGAGCCCGCCGAGGTGTCCCTGGTCATCGACCCCATCCAATGGCTCTGTCTGGCGGGCATTCTCGGCTTCATCGGCGACTACTGGCTCAACCACCAACTCCAGGAGGACCTGCGCGCCTTCGAACGCGCGGTCACCCGAAGAACAGCAGCCCGAACAACCCCAGCCACACCACACTCGTGACGATGCCCGCGGCCGGCGGATCTGCCCGCTACAGGTCCAGCGAAGCTCGAAGGGCAGACTCCACGCGCTCGACGGTGTCCGGGTCGGCCGTGCCGAGCCGGTCACCGACCCATTGCCGGTACAGACGGTGCGTGGTGGCGGTGTTGACCCAACCATGGCCCGGGATCTCGACCGTGAGAATGTCACCGTCGTTCTCCTCGACAATGTCGAGACCCATGAACCACGGGCGTTCCGAATCGAGGACCGCTTGATTGGAGGCGAGCAGCACAATCTTCTGCAGCGCCGCACCGTGTTTGCCGTAACTGTGAATGTCTCCGCGCCTCACGCAGCGCCCTTGTGGCGGCGTTCGGCGGCATCGGCAGCGGCCTGCTCAGCCTCGTAGGCTTCGGTGGCCGCTTCGTCGGCCACCGGCGTCACGACCGGCCGAAAGTCCCGAATCGCCTTGTCGCGGATAGCCTTGGATACCCATGCCGATGTGGATATGCCCGCCTTGGCCGCCTCGGCCTCGGCAATACGCCACGCGTAACTGTCCAGAGACAGCGAAACCTTGGTCGTTCTCGGAGCCATACCGCCGATCGTACCGATCATCGCACTCGGATGGGCCGAATCTGCCGGTTCAGCCGCCAAGTGACACGACGACGCCCCCCGACACGAGTGCGGGGGGGGGGATGATGTTTTAGATTAAGCGGGTGAGCGCGGCGCGCCCCAAGTGGG
>NZ_JASCXP010000532.1:0-4242 GCF_030010695.1 Nocardia sp. CC201C | reverse complement strand
TGCCCGGGGCGGGGTTCTTCAGCGACCGCAGCACCTCCTCGGCGTCGGTGCTGGGCCGCACGTCGCGGAACAGCGAGCCGAGCACCAGGTCCACGCTCTCGTCGGTGCGCTGGTCCTCGATGAGTTCGGCGCAGGGGGCCACCAACTGCACGGAGGCGGCGGCCGCGCGGCCGTTCACGCCGTAGCGGATCTGTCCGCTGCACTCCAGATCGCCGTTGACGTACACCGTATCGTTACCGAAAGCCTCTGTCGCGGGCGCGAATCCGAGATCGCTGAGCTGCGAGGCCACATGGGTGGCCTGGCCGCGCTGCCCGTTGGCGTTGAGTACGCGGACCTTGGTCTGGGCCAGCGCCGCCGGCTCCACATCCCGCAGCCGCGAGGGGGACACCCGCTGGCCCAGTTCGGTCGCCGCGGGGGCGTCGGTGCTCTGCGCGGGGCTGGGGGAGTTGCAGCTCATGGCGCCGGAGTCGCGCGCGTCCCGGGTGAGCGCGCCCCACCAGACGAGCAGGCAGATCACGGCGAGCGCACCCACCAGCGCCGCCCACGGTTCCCAGCGGCGTCGGATGAAGGGTCGGCCCTCGGAATCGGTCGCGGTGCCTCGAGTGATCAGTGAAACCACCCTCACACTCTACGAAAAGGTCTCGCTCACGGTGCGGAAGGTCTCGGCGAGTTTCAGCAACGGTGACGATTGCCCCTCAGTTTCGACTCGTGTGTGTTTTGATTGCGACTTTTGTCGTGGGGTCCGCTATTGTCTGGCGGCCAGATCGGATCATCCGAGGTGAATCGGGGGTGCGATTTCGGGAACAACAAGGGCATGTCCTGCGTTGACCGAGCGCGATCAGGGACGGATCCTCCGGGTCCGGACCGGTCAGTGACCGGTGTGCGTCGTGACGTACACCACGGGCGGGGCGGTGCACCCCGATCCGATTCCCCTCCAGGGGGTCGGTGAGATGTGCGTCGGTCCGGGATATACGGAGTAAGGACGAGGGGAAGACGACATGGCAACCGACTATGACGCACCGCGGCGCAGCGAGACCGACGAAGTGTCGGAGGACTCGCTGGAGGAGCTGAAGGCTCGCCGCAACGAGGCCGCGTCCGCTGTCGTGGATATCGACGAGTCCGACACCGCGGAGTCGTTCGAGCTTCCCGGCGCGGACCTGTCCGAGGAAGTGCTCTCGGTCCGGGTGATCCCGAAGCAGGCCGACGAGTTCACCTGCTCGAGCTGTTTCCTGGTGCACCACCGCAGCCGACTGGCCGAGGAGCACGGTGGCCAGCTGATCTGCATGGATTGCGCGGCCTGAGAGCCGGACACTGTTCGGCGAGGGGAATTTGGAGTCCGCGCTCGGACGGCCGAGCGCGGTCAGGACCGTGTCGAGTTCCGCAGCGCGGCTCGACCAGCCCAGGTCCACTGTGACCAGCGCTGCACGACCTCGTCGGGCCCACTCGGCGTGGCCCGACGCGGCAGGGGTTCGACCGAGCCCCGCACGACCTGCCGGGTCCACCAGCGCGGCCCGGCCGACGGGGGTCATCTACCGAGCGCTGCCAAGACCTTGTCGGGCCGACGCGTACTGACCAACCAGTACGGCGTCGGGTCGTCGGGGTCGTCCAGAACCAGCAGCACCATGGGGCCGATCCAGGCCCGATGCTGGACATAGGCGGCCGGGTCCAGCTGCCGGCCCAGTGCCGCGCTCTTCGCGCTGGCGGGCACCGCCGCCGCCCGCGCCACGAACGACGCGGGCAGATGCGCCCGGTCCGCACGTAGTTCCGGCACTCCGGCCGCGTCGCGCGTCACCTCCACGCGGTGTCGCGAAAACCACAGCAGCACCCACACCACTATCGGGAACAGCACCGCGTAGGGCAGCCATGCCCGCAATCCCGGTGCGCCCATGTGGATTTCGGCGGCCAGCAGCCCGGCCACGAGGAAGCCGGCCGGCCACCACCACAGCGGCACCCAGAGGCGCTCGCGGTAGAGGGTCGCGGTCTGCTGCTGTTCCATGGTCACCTGTGACGGGAGCTGGTCGGACACGACCCCAGACTAGGTCAAGGGGTGCGGCTCGGAACGCGTAGGCTCGGCATACGTGACCGGTATTCCACCTATTCCGTTGCTGCGGCTCGATCCCGGCATCCCCGTACCCACGCGCGCCCACGCCGGCGACGCGGGTGTGGACCTGTGCACCACAGAGGACGTCATCATCGAACCCGGGGAGCGGGTGCTCGTCGGCACCGGGATCGCCGTCGCTCTCCCGATGGGCACCGTGGGGCTCATCCATCCGCGGTCCGGATTGGCCGCCAAGCACGGTCTGTCCGTTGTCAACACCCCCGGCACGGTCGACGCCGGGTACCGCGGCGAGATCAAGGTGTGCCTCATCAATCATGATGTGCGTACCCACATCGAGCTCCGGCGCGGTGACCGCATCGCCCAGTTGCTGGTGCAGCGGGTGGAGCTGGTCGACTTCGTCGAGGTGGAGCAGCTCGACGACACCGCTCGGGGCGCGGGAGGATACGGATCGAGCGGAGGGCACGCGAGCCTGTCCGAGGGGTCCGGTGGGGCGGGCGTGGCGACCGGCAAGGAGGCATGACGATGGTGTTCGGACGGAAGAGAAAGCGCTCCGACAGAGAACCGGAGGAGCGGTTCGACGACGAGTACGTCGACTACGACGAGTCCGAGTATCGGGACACCGACTACCAGGACGCCGGCTATCGGGACGCCGACTACGACGACGAGTACGCGGACGAGGCCGACAGCGGCTACGACGATGCCGCGGCCCACTTCGCCGAGCGCACCGGGCCCTACGACTACGACGACGTGGCCGAGTTGCTGGCGAAGGTCGCCGATCAGCGCCTCGATCTCGGCTCGGTGATCGTGCCGGTGCCGCCGGGCGGCCAGCTCCAGGTGGAGATGACCCCCGAGGGCAGCCCGCAGGCGGTGCACCTGGCCACCCAGCACGGTCGTATCACCGTCGCCGCCTACGCGGCGCCCAAGTCGCCGGGGCAGTGGCGGTCGGTGGCGGCCGATCTGGCGGAGACCCTGCGCAAGGACGGCGCGCAGGTCTCCGTACAACAGGGCCCCTGGGGTCGCGAGCTGCACGCGGTGACTCAGGGCGCGGATCTGCGCTTCATCGGCGTGGACGGCCACCGCTGGATGGTTCGCCTGGTCGCGGCCGGTCCCTCCGGCGCGGCCGATGAGGGCCAGCCCCTGGTGGCGGCGGCGCGGGCGATTCTGGGCGAGACGATCGTCCGGCGCGGCGACGAGCCGCTGCCGGTGCGCGAACCGCTGCCGGTGGTGCTGCCGCAGGAGCTCGCGGATCAGCTCGCCGCCGCCCACCAGCAGCAGCTGGCGGCGCAGCAGCAGGCGGTGGCGGCGCAGATGGCGGCCATGAACACCGGGCAGCATCCGGTGATCGCGCCGACCGAGCCGGACCAGCCGCGCCGCGGTGCCGAGGGTTCGGCCATGCAGCAGCTGGGGTTGAACGGCTGAACGGCCCCGAACAGATAAGGGACACAGTGTGATACGGCCCGCTCACCGACGGTGAGCGGGCCGATTGCGATATCGGGCACAGTGGGCCGGTGAGCGGACCCGCTCCGCGGCGCTCGAGGACACCGTCGCCGCCAGCGGCAGGGGCAGGTGCCGGTCCAGATCGGCGGGTGCTGAGAGCCGGGGCGGACAGGACCACGCGGGTGGTGACGGTGCTGTTCGTGACCGGGGATGATCGGTCTCGCCTCCGGCGGGCGTCCACCGCGCACCCGCGCACCCGCGGGCGGCTTCGGCCACTCGCGTGCAGGGTCGGGGCGCAGCGGTCCGGAGTGCGCCGCACCCCGCTCCGGTGGCAGGTCGGTCATGTGGCCGCCGGAGTCCATCGTCCACGTGCGGTGCATTCGCAGGCGGGCGTGGGCGTGGTGGGCGTGTTGTCGCGTAGCGAGTGCGGTCACGCGTGGGCCTGCATCGTGACTGTGGGATGGGTTACGCCGATGCGGTGGGGCGCACCGTGGTTCGCAGCAGCGCCGGGACGCCGCGGCGGCCCAGCACGCTCGGATCCGCGCCCAACTCGTCCAGGGTGATGCGGTGCAGCTCGGCGTGGGGCAGCAGGGCGGTCCACTGTTGCGCCACCGCGATCGGATGCACCGGATCGTCGACCGCGCCGATCACCGCCACCGGCGCGGTCACGCGCGCCAGCAGGTCCGGTTCGGGCCAGCCGTAGGCGGCGGCCTCATCGAGGAAGTGCGGCAGCTCCGGCCACTGGG
>NZ_JASCXP010000531.1:0-4248 GCF_030010695.1 Nocardia sp. CC201C | reverse complement strand
GCCAACCACCCGTGCGCGGCCCGCCGCTGCTCCGGATCGGCGGCCCGGTAGACCACCGAGCGGGCCAGCGGATGGCAGAAGCGCACGCGCACATCGAAATCCGCGAGTCCGCCGGTGTCCGCGGCGGCCGACGCATCCAGACCGGCACTGTCGACGGCCGACCACAACAACCCGGGATCACCGGTCGGATCGGCGCTGGCGATCGTCAGCAGCAGCCGATTGGCGGGCGGCAGCGCCAGCAGCCGGGCGCGGTAACCGCGCTCGATGGCGGCGGTGACCGGATACTCGTCCGGAACGGCGAAACCGCCTGCCATCACCCCATGTCGGGGTAACTCCAGCAGGGCGAGCGGATTCCCGCGCGCCTCCGCCAGCATGCGCTCGCGCACTCGGTCGTCCAATGCCCCCGGCACACCGGCAGCCAGCAGGGCGCGGGCGTCCGCATCGTCGAGCCCGTGCACCTCGACGACGGGCAGCGCGTCCACAGCCGCCGTCCGGCCGGACATCCGGGCCGCCAGCAGCATGGCGATCGGCTCGGAGCCGATGCGCCGCGCCACGAACGACAGCACCCGCGCCGAGGCATCGTCGAGCCACTGTGCGTCGTCGACGACGCACAGCAGCGGCCGCTCCCGGCCCGCCGCACCGAGCAGCGCCAGCACGCCGACGCCGATGGCGAACAGGTCGGGGGCGGCGTCGGCGAGACCGAACGCGGCCTCCAGGGCACGGCGCGGCGCCGGGGGCAGGGCGGCCAGCCGATCGAGCTCCGGCGCACACAGCTGGTGCAGCCCGGCGAAGGGCAGTTCCGCCTCGAACTCCGACCCCGCCGCCCGCAGCACCCGGAAGCCGTCCGCGCGGCGCTCGGCCTCGGCCAACAAGGCGCTCTTGCCGATTCCGGGGTCGCCGCGCAGCAGCAGCGCGGCCCCCGAACCCGTGCGAGCGGACGTGAGCACGTCCGCCAGACAGCGGATCGACTCCCGCCGCCCCACCAGTCCGATATCCACCGCCATGACCGGATTGTAGGGAGATAGGCGATTTTCGCCGACGCGAGCGCCGCCGCCCCGCTGGAACTCTCGATGTCAGCACGTCGAACACGGCAGATCCGGGAGGCACATCATGACCGCGGCACCGAAGACCACCCAGGCGCGCGGCACGGACGTACCGACGCGAGTCGCCCGCGCGACCCTGCTGGCCGCCGCCACGCTGACCATCATGGCACCGGCCGTCATCGCGCCGAGCCTGCCCGCCATGCGGGCGGTCTTCGCCGACACGGCCGGGGCGGAGGTGCTGGTGCGGCTCGCCCTCACCATCACCTCACTGGCCATCGCCATCAGCGCACCGCTGGCGGGGGCGGTCGCCGACCGGGTCGGGCGCGGACCGCTGCTGATCGGCGGCCTGACGCTGTACGCGGTGGCGGGCGTCGGCGGATACTTCACCGACGACCTCGCCGTCCTGCTGGCGACCAGAGCACTGTTGGGAGTGGCCGTCGGCGGCATCATGACGGCGGTCAGCGCCACGATCACCGACTGGTTCGACGGTCCGCGGCGCGCGTCCTTCCTCGGCCTACAGCAGGCTTTCGCGAGTGTCGGCGGCGTGGTATTCCTGCCGCTCGCGGGCCTGTTGGCGGCCTCGAACTGGAAGTCCCCGTTCTGGCTCTACGCGGCATCCGCCGTCATCGTGCCCTTCGCTCTGGTGGCCCTGCGAAAAACGCCGCGGCACAGCGGATCCGGCGCGGACGCCGGTACCGCGGACGGCACGCCGCAGCGCGTCCTCGGGCCGGTCACCGGACTGTATCTGCTCGCCTTCGGCGTGACGCTGGCGTTCTACATGGCCCCGACCCAACTGCCGTTCCTGCTGGCCGACTTCGGCAGCGGTCCGGCGGTCGTGGGCACGGTGGTCGCCGCGACCACGCTCAGCAGCGTCCTCGGGGCACTCGCCTTTCCCGCGCTACGGCGACGCTGGACCGCGGGCGTGCTCACCGCGGCCAGTGTGGCGCTGCTCGGCATCGGCTGGCTGCTGGTGGGAACCGCGGCGACGGTGCCCCCGGTGGTGATCGGCCTGCTGATCGGCGGGTTCGGCGTCGGCCTGGCCGTACCCACCCTGAATCTGCGACTGAGCGAACTGGCACCCGCCGCCCGGCGCGGTCGCGTGCTGAGCGGTCTGGTGTCCGGGATATTCCTCGGCCAGTTCCTCTCACCGCTGGTCGTCGCGCCGCTCATCGCGGTCACCGGCATCGACGGCGCGTTCCGCTGGACCGGGCTCGCCATGGTCGTGGGCGCGGCGCTGGCCGCCCCCGCCCTGATCCGCACCAGGTGATCCGAAGCCGCACCCGCGGTTTCACGCACAGAAAAGGAAGAGAAATGATCTATCACGGCAACCGCTTCACGCTTCGCGCCGACGCCACCCCCGAGGCCGTCGAGGAAGCCCTGGAAAGTCTGCGCAACCAGGGGCGCGTCATTCCCTCGGTGCGATCCTTCGTCGTCGGCCGCGACTTCGGCGGCGAGTACGAATGGGGCGCGGTCTTCGCCATCGACGATCTGGACGGCTACTGGGAGTACCTGATCCACCCGGCCCACCGCAATACCGACCGGGTCGGCCTGCCGCTGGTCGACAAGTTCGCCAGCTTCGACATCACCGACGACCCGGACCCGGAGATGGGTGCCAGGATCGCGGCCCTGCACCAGCGCCGCTACGACAGCGATCCGGAGCTGACCGAGCTGGTCGCCGACCTGGGTGAGTACACCGGCAGCGCCGCGCCCGGCCCGCACGGTGCGCGCTAGTCGATGTTCCCGCCCGCGATTCCCGGTGGCCCCCACCGGGAATCGCGGTGTTCGGGGTCAGGCCGCGGGCACCGTGGCGAGGGTGCGGGCCGCGGTGCGGTAGCGGTCGGCGATGAGGCGGACCACGGCCGGGTGGACGCCGATCGGGTCGGCCACGCCGTCCGCGCCGCACTCGTGCAGGCGCTGGTGGAACAGGCCGTGGGCCAGCAGGTAGGAGGCGATGAAGACGCGGCGCGCGCCGGACTCGCGGACCTGTGCGACCACCTCCGGCACCCGGGGCGCGCCCGTGGCGATGTAGGCCGTGCGGACCGGGCCGCCGATCTGCTCCGCGAGCAGCCCCGCGGCGCGCCGCACATCCTGGCGGGCGCGGGCGTCCGACGAACCGGCGGCCGCGAAGACCACCGCGTCACCCGGCCGCCACCCCGCAGCCCGCAGCCGCATCCGCATGATCGCCGCCAGCGCCGGATCCGGACCCATCGCGTGGGTGACCGCGACCGCGTCGTGCGCACTCGCGGCCACCTCTCGCGGCACATCCTGGTACACGTGGTACCCCGACGCCAGAAAGGCCGGAACCACCACCGCGGGAACCGCATCCAGATTCCGCAACACCTCGGCTGGAGACGGCCCGAGCACATCCACGAACGCGGTACGCACCCGCGGTGCGTCGATAGCGGGCCGAGCCGACACCGCGGTTCCCACACCGCAGCCGCACGGCCGCGCACCGTGCGTGCCCGGAGAGGCCGGCTCACCCGTCGGCATTCCCGCGCCGCGCGCCGCACCCGCACGCGTGGAGTCGAAGCAGATCGCATCGACCGCGCCCGCGCCCATACGGTGGCCCGTCCGATCGGCAGCGGCTCCGTCGCCGACGACCGAGCCGTCGGCCGCCGCCCCCGGTACGCCCCAGCCGCAGGTGGCCGGGTCGTGCACTGGCACGCCCCGGACAGCCGAGCCGCCCGGCCCCGTGACCCGCGTCGTGCGGGTGGAAGGCATTGCGGTGGGGGCGGTTTCAGTCAGCGGTGCCGGTGCTGCCCCGAAAACGGCACCGGCACCGGTCTCGGGGGGCGCGCCGAGTTCGCGCGCCACGGCCTCCGCCAGGGAGGCGATCATCTGGACGCCCTTGGTGCTGCGGGTGCCGTGCGCCACCAGCACCAGGGCCGGGGTGGTCACCACGCCCCCAGACTGGGTGCGGGGCGGGTGGGGCGGACCGGCACGCCGGAACCCGTGACCGGCGGATTCCCTTGGGCCGGTGCGGCACTCGCCGAGCGGGTAGGCGAACCGGGTCGCGTCGACGCGGCCGAGACGTCCGCCGAGTGGACGCCCGACGCGGTCGGACGATCCGCGGGCCGAACCGCACGCGACGCCGCTGGGACGTCCATCGGACGAGCCTGAGTATCCGCGGGACGGGCCGAGCCCGACGACGCCGATGCGACAGCGGCATCCACGGCACGCACCGACTGGGCAGTCGGAGTATTCG
>NZ_JASCXP010000530.1:0-4252 GCF_030010695.1 Nocardia sp. CC201C | reverse complement strand
GGTCGGGCCGTGCGCAAATGCCCGGCAGCCGACCGTTGGGACAAGTCGGCGCGGTGGCGTGGACGCTGCCAGCACACGGCGCGGGCGGCGGTGGAGAGGCATCGCGGGGGCGGTGGCGGCGGTGGAGAGGCATCGCGGGGGCGGTGGCGGCCGTGGAGAGGCAGACTCCCACGTCGTCGGCGACGAGTGTCGTGGTCGCTGGATCGGTTGCCGCGGCAGCGGGCGGCGGCCCGCCGGGCGGGTGCGGGACCAGGGCGAACGATTCGGCCGGGCGGGCGTTCTCCGATACCGGAGAGTGGGCGGCGGTGGTCTCAGGCGCTGTGCGCGAGCTGACACACGCCCGCGAGCCGCAGGTGCAGCCAGTCGGCCGCGATCCAGTCGTGCGGCGTGGCGGGGGCTCCGCTCAGTTCGCGGAAATTGTCCAGCAGACCGCGCGCATAGCCCGCGAGCAGGACGCTCACCGGCACATTGCCGGAATTCTCCACACCCAGGTCGATGATGTCGCGGACGGCGGCGGCGTGCTGGTCGACCAGCGCCGAGACCGCCGGGTAGGCGGAAGCGGCCAGGGTCGCCGGAGCTCCGTGCGTCCGGTGCAGGCTTTTCAGAGTCTTGCGCGCCGACACTTCGAGCAACGCGGAGCCGAGCAAAAACACCCGCTCATGCTAGCAATCGGCGGGCATTCGCCACTGTGAGTTTCCGCGCACCGACCGATTCCGCACGAAGGTGCCGGAGGCGCGTTTCGACGACGGTCCTGGCGATGGGCGGCTGTGTCGGGGTGTCCGGTCGCGTCAGCGGAAGGCTTTGGACCCCGTGAGCGCCTCGCCGAGCACCAGTTGATGCACCTCCGCCGTGCCCTCGTAGGTGAGCACCGACTCCAGGTTGTTGGCGTGCCGCAGCACCGGATACTCCAGGGTGATGCCGTTCGCGCCGAGGATGGTGCGGCATTCGCGGGCGATGGCGATGGCTACCCGGGTGCTGTTGAGCTTGCCTGCGCTGATCTGCTCGGGGCGGATCTCGTGGCGGTCCTTGAGACGGCCCAGGTGCAGCGCGAGCAGCTGGCCGGTGCCGAGTTCGACGGCCATATCCGCCAGCTTGGCCTGGGTGAGCTGGTAGGCGGCCAGGGGTTTGTCGAAGACCTCCCGGGTGCGCGCGTAATCGATTGCGGCGGAAAGACAGTCGCGGGCCGCGCCGAGCGCGCCGAAGACGATGCCGAACCGGGCCTCGCTCAGGCAGCCGAGCGGTCCGGCCAGGCCGCGCGCCTCCGGCAGCAGTGCGTCGGCGGGCAGGCGGACGCCGTCCAGGGACAGTTCCGCGGTGATCGAGGCACGCAGCGACAGCTTGCGATGCATCTCGCGGGCGCTGAAACCCGGTGTGTCCGTGGGGACTACGAATCCGCGGACGATCTGCCGGTCCCCCTCCTGCGTCTGCGCCCAGACGATCGCCACGTCGGCCACCGAGCCATTGGTGATCCACATCTTGGCGCCGTCGAGAATCCAGTCGTCCCCATCGCGCCGGGCCCGGGTCCGCATACCGCCCGGGTTGGACCCGAAATCCGGCTCGGTCAATCCGAAGCAGCCGATGAGCTGACCGGACGCCATCCCCGGCAGCCACCGCTGCTTCTGCTCCTCCGACCCGTACTTGTGGATGGCGGTCATGGCCAGCGACCCCTGCACCGAAACCATGCTCCGCACACCGGAATCCACGGCCTCCAGCTCCATGCAGGCCAGTCCGTACGCCGTCGCGGAGGTACCCGCGCACCCGTACCCGTCCAGGTGCATGCCGAGCAGCCCCAGCTTCCCGAGCTCGGGCGCGATCTCCCGAACCGGGAAGGTGCCCGCCTCGAACCAGTCCGCCACATTCGGCCGCAGCCGCTCCGCCGCGAAGGCCCGCACGGTATCCCGAATGTCGGTCTCCTCGGCGGACAGCAGGGACTCGATCGCGAACAGCTCGTCTACGGTGACCATTGCGTCAGCCTATGAGGGTGAGCCCGGTGCCACAACGCCCCCGATCACAACCCTCGATAGATGTCGCGTCGCCAGCCACCCGCGACCACGATAATCACGAGGATGCCGTTGTCGACCCGGTAGATAACGCGAAATCGACCTACCCGCAGGCGGTACAGTTCGTCGGCTCCGGTCAGCTTTCGGACATCCAGCTCGGGTGCATACGGGTCCTCGCCCAGCGCTGTGATCGCCAGCAGAATGCGGCGTGCATCGGCAAGGGCGATGGCGCGCAATTCGCGGCGGGCGGCCGGATCCCATTCGAAGCGGTACTTCACGTCCTTTCCCCGAACAGGTCCGCGATCACCTCGGCCATCGAGACGGTCGGCTCGTTCGCGGCCAGCCGATCGCGAGCGATGCGGGCGAGCATCTCGTCCTCGGCGGCATCGAACGCTTCCACCATCTCCAGCGGAACCAGCGCTGCGGCGGGAGCGCCGTCCCGGAGGATGATCACTTCCTCCCCGCCCTGCGCCTCGGTGACATAGCGGGCGAGGTTGGCGCGTAGCTCACGAATGCTGATCTCGGACATACCTGAAGTGTACACGTGATGTGTACACAGCGTGTCGCGGTTTTCGAACGTGATCAGGCGCGTGGGCCGAAGAGTTCGAGGAGGTGGGTTTGGCCGAACATCTCGGCCGCTTCGCGGGCGGTGGGGGCGCCGGCGTCGGGGCTGGCTCCGGCGGCGAGGAGGTCGCGGATGAGGTCGGCGTCGCCCTTGAAGACCGCGCCCGCGAGCGGGGTCTGGCCGGCGTCGTTGGTCTTGTCGGGGTCGGCGCCGCGGTCCAGCAGGACCTTCGTGGCGTCGCGGTGGCCGTGGTAGGCGGCGAGCATGAGCAGGCCGTCGCCGCGGGCGTTGGTGAGGTCGAGGGGGACGCCCGCGTCCAGGTAGGCGGCGAGGGTGGCGGCATCGCCCTGGCGGGCCAGGTCGAAGATCTTGGTGGCCAGCTCGATGACGTCGGCGTCGGGCTGCGGTGTGTCGGCGTTCGCATCGCTCATGAGCCCAGTACTACCACCACCGGCCGATCGCGGCGGCGGATCGTCCCCGAGACGAACCGCGGCCGACGCGCGGCGTGCACCCACCGCGAATTCGGGGCGATCGGCACGCGCAATAGACTCGGCTCATGAGCGATCAGCTGGGTTTCTCCACACGGGCCGTGCACGCCGGGTTCGACCCCGACCCTCAGACCGGTGCGGTGAACGTGCCCATCTACGCGAGTTCCACCTTCGCCCAGGACGGAGTGGGCGGAATGCGCGGCGGCTACGAGTACGCGCGCACCGGCAACCCGACCCGGACGGCTCTCGAAGCCAATCTGGCGGCGCTGGAGTCCGGCAGCTACGGGCGGGCGTTCGCCTCCGGCATGGCCGCCACCGACTGCGCGCTGCGGGCCACCCTGCGGCCCGGCGATCACCTGGTGATCCCGAACGACGCCTACGGCGGCACCTTCCGGCTGATCGACAAGGTGTTCACCGAATGGGGCATCGAGTACTCGGTCGCCGCGGTGAGCGACGCCGACGAGGTGGCGCGGGCCATGCGCCCCAACACCAAACTGGTGTGGATCGAGACCCCGACCAATCCGCTGCTGAACATCGGCGATATCGCGGCCATCGCGGAGGTCGCGCATCGGGGCGGCGCGAAGCTGGTGGTGGACAACACCTTCGCCTCGCCCTATCTGCAGCAGCCGCTGCTGCTGGGCGCGGATATCGTGATCCACTCGACCACCAAATACCTGGGCGGGCACTCCGATGTGGTCGGCGGTGCGCTCATCACCGACGACCAGGAGCTGGACGCCAAGTTCGCCTTCCTGCAGAACGGCGCGGGTGCGGTCCCCGGCCCCACCGACGCATTCCTGACGTTGCGCGGCATCAAGACGCTGGCCCTGCGCATGGACCGGCACTGCGACAACGCCGAGACGCTGGCCGAATTCCTCGCCAACCATCCGAAGATCGCCCAGGTCATCTACCCGGGGCTGCCGGAGCACCCGGGGCACACCGTGGCGCAGAAGCAGATGCGGCGCTTCGGCGGCATGATCTCGGTGCGCCTGCACGGGGGCAAGGACGCGGCGCTCGACTTCTGCGCCCGCACCAAGATCTTCACCCTGGCCGAATCGCTGGGCGGCGTGGAATCGCTCATCGAACATCCCGGCGCGATGACGCACGCGTCGACGGCGGGCTCGGCCCTCGAGGTTCCGGCGGACCTGGTCCGGCTGTCGGTGGGCATCGAGGATGTGAGCGACCTGCTCTCCGATATCGAG
>NZ_JASCXP010000529.1:0-4256 GCF_030010695.1 Nocardia sp. CC201C | reverse complement strand
AGGTGGAGCTAGTGTGATCGTCAGGCGCTCCTCGTCCAACCTCGTTTCCCAGGCCCTCGGGGCTCCGGGTCGGTGTCCGTGTCGCTCTGACCTGGAATAAGTTACGTGGTGCTGATTCGCATGTCAAATCGCCTGGTAAACGGGTGTTTTCGCGATCATCGCAGCGACCGCCCCGTCACTCCGGAGCGCCGACCCGCTCGATCTCGGCACCCAGCGACCGCAGGTTCTCCACGAAATCCGGGTAGCCGCGGTCGATGTGGAACACGTCGTGCACCTCGGTCATGCCGTCCGCGACCAGACCGGCCAGCACCAGACCCGCGCCCGCGCGGATGTCCGACGACCACACCGGAGCACTGGACAGGCGCGGAATCCCGCGCACCACAGCGTGATGACCGTCGGTGCGGGCGTCGGCGCCCAGGCGGATCATCTCCTCCACGAAACGGAAGCGCGCCTCGAAAATGTTCTCGGTGATCATCGAGGTGCCGTCGGCGATCGCGGCCAGACCGATGGCCATCGGCTGGAGGTCGGTCGGGAAACCCGGGAACGGCAGGGTCGAGAAGTTCACCGCGCGCGGACGTTCGGACTGCAGCACCCGGAACCCGTCGGGCTCGAACGAGATCCGCGCGCCCGCGGAGCGCAGCTTGTCCAGCACCAGGGACAGATGCTTGGGGTTGATCCCGGAGACGCGCACGTCGCCCTGGGTCATGGCGGCGGCGATACCCCAGGTGGCGGCGACGATGCGGTCGCCGATCACCCGATGGGTGACCGGTGACAGCTTGCGCACGCCGTCGATGGTGAGCACCGAGGTGCCCGCGCCGTCCACCTTCGCGCCCATGCGGATGAGCATGTTGCACAGATCGACGATCTCCGGTTCCCGCGCGGCGTTGTCGATGATGGTCTGCCCCTCGGCGAGCACCGCCGCCATCAGGATGTTCTCGGTCGCGCCCACCGACGGGAAGTCCAGGCGAATGCGCGCACCCTGCAGCTCGTCGGCGCGCGCCACCAGGCAGCCGTGCTCGATCTCACTGGTCGCGCCGAGCAACCGCAGTCCGGCCTGGTGCATGTCGAGCGGACGGGAACCGATGGCGTCACCGCCCGGCAGCGCCACGACAGCCCGCTTGCACCGCGCCATGAGCGGACCCAGGACGCACACCGAGGCGCGGAACTGGGTCACGGCGGGAAAGTCCGCGTGGTACTTGGGTTCCGGCGGCGTCGTGATGGACACCGTGCCGGCGTCGATCGTGACATCGCAGCCGAGACCGCGCAGCACCTCGGCCATGAGCGGCACATCGAGAATGTCCGGGCAGTTCGTGATCGTGGACGTCCCCTCGGCCAGGAGGGCAGCCGCCATCAGTTTGAGGACGCTGTTCTTGGCACCCCCGACCGCAACCTCACCGACGAGACGCTTGCCCCCGGTCACCAGAAACCGTTCACTCACAGGGGTAGCTTATCCATCGCGAGCGGCGGGGCGCGCGTGTATGCGCCGCAGTGCCCCGGTGTGCCGCGATATCGGCCTGTCGGCGACGGATTTTCGTTTCGGCTCGGGAGTTCGGCGGGCGAATCAGTCGGTTCCGCCGCCCGGCTGCCACAGCACGTCGCCCTCGGGATTGGTGACGCGGCTGAGGATGAACAGCAGATCCGACAGGCGGTTGAGGTATTTCGCGGGCAGCACGCCGGTGTCGTCGGGATGCGCCGACACCGCCGCCCACGCCGAGCGCTCCGCCCGCCGCGCCACCGTGCGCGCGGTGTGCAGGAGTGCGGCCAAGGGGGTGCCGCCGGGGAGAATGAACGAATTCAGCGGGGCCAGGCCCTCGTTGAACTCGTCGCACCACCGCTCCAGGCGGTCGATATAGGCCTGGGTGATCCGTAGCGGCGGGTACTTCGGATCCTCGACGACGGGGGTGGACAGATCCGCGCCCGCGTCGAACAGGTCGTTCTGAATCTGGCGCAGGACCTTCAGGATTCGCTCGTCCGGCTGCCCCAGCGCGACGGCGACGCCGATGGCGGCGTTGGTCTCGTCACAGTCGGCGTAGGCGTTCAGCCGGGGGTCGTTCTTGGACACCCGCGAGAAGTCGCTGAGTCCGGTGGTCCCGTCGTCTCCGGTCCGCGTGTAGATCCGGGTCAGGTGCACACTCACACGACCACCGTAGCGCTGATCACAGCGCGACGACCCTAGAGACCGGGGCGGCGGCGGATGCGGTCGGAGGGCCGCGACTCCACCCAGGACAGGAAGGCGGCCCGCGCCCCGCGGTCCAGGGCCAGTTCGTAGGTGCCCGCGCCATCGGTGACCTCGACGATGCCGATCTCATCGGTCATGATGTCGAATTCGTCGCCGTCGGGATTGCGGCGGCCGCTCACCTCGATGCCGAGGCGGCGCATGGCGAAGTCCGGTCCCAGCTTCAGGCTGGAGAGCTTGTAGAAGACCAGGGTGTCCTCGTCGTAGCGGATCAGCCCGTGCCGCCACCCGCCGCCGTGGCCGCGGGCGGGCAGTGCGCGCACGATCGCGGCCGTCCCGCCGCGGCGCAGCATGACCAGCCGGTACGTGGAGGCCAGTGCCAGGCCGACGAGCAGCAGCACCAGAATGATCAGGAGAACCATCCCGGTCTGCAATGTCGCTCCGTCCCTTCACGTTCACGTCGCCGTCGAGCACGCGCCCGACCGTTGGCCGGACTCCGCTCGTGTGGTCGATAGTAGCGACCGCGCGAACGGTGAGCCCGGCCATCCGCCGAATGTGACGTATGCGCTGTTCAGCCCATGCTGAACGGTTGGCCCCAGAGCACCACGTTCCCGATGAAATTCGTGGTGTCGACCTCGGCGGCGACGAACGAGCGCGCCTGGGCGTAGCCGCCGCAGCCGTCCACCGAGAAGGTCTCGTCGATCCAGCTGACGCTGGCGTGCGGGCCCGGCACCTTGTTGTACCGCTTGTGTGATTCCTGCCCGTAATCGTCGGGCTTCTCGAGATCGAGCAGCAGCCGGGCCACCGCCTGCCCGGGACCCACCGTGATGCCGCCGCCCACCGCCGCGCTCGGCGACACCGACCACGCCCCCTGCGCGTCCTGTTCGGCGGTCGCGCCGCCGCTGTTGGTCCCGGTGACCGAGCCGATATCCACCTGACAGGCCACGACGTAGCCGGGCGAGATCTTGATGGTTGCGGTCGCGGCGCTCGGCCCCGACAGGTCGACGATGCCGCGACCGGTCGCCCACACATTGCGGTGGATATGCGTGCCGCCCATGGACGGGCTGATCTTCACCGATTCGCCGTCGATGCGGACGGTCACCGTGGTGCCGTCCGGCAGCTGCCGGGAGATCTCACCGCCCGGCAGCGGAATGAAGGTGTCGGCACCCGCCGTCCCGGCGGGCAGCAGCCCTAGCACCACCGCCGCCGCGAACGCCGTCCCGACCGTCCTGCCGCCCCCGCGTACTGTCCCCATGCCGAACATGCGATCCCTTCGCGTCGTCAGTGGTGCGATCAGCCGATGCTGAACGGCTGGCCGTAGAGGGTGACCTTGGCGTAATCCGTGCCGATGATCTCCACCACGGAGACCTGCCGGGCCTGTGCGTAACCGCCGCAGCCCTGAATCTCCATCGGCACGTCCTGGTACTGAATGTCGTAGGTGCCGCTCTTGATGAGCTCGATGTTGTTGATGGCGACCCATTTCACCTCGCCCGGCGACAGCGGAAAGCTGAAACCGACCGAAAGACTCGGGGTCGTGCTGATACCGACCGACGTGCTGCCGCTGAACGAGCCCAGCGCGACCTGGCAGCCGACGATATAGCCCACCGTGAGATTCGATGATCCGTGCGTCCCGGAATTATTGGTGCCCGGGAAATTCCGGGGTCCGTTGTTCGGCCCGACCTCCCCGTCCGGGGTCCGCACCTCGGCCGTCACATTGCCCGAGACCCAGGTCGAACGGCCCGCCCCATTGGCCGCGAGCGAAGGCGAAACAATCGCGCGCTCACCACGACTGGTGATTTTCACACCGGGGCCCTCGATATATCCGTCCGGCAGTGGCACGACGACATCCGCCGCGGCGGCGCCGGGTGCGAAGAATCCGATACCGGCGACGATCACGGCCGCCGCGATGGAAACAAACCTGCTCATTCACCCCTCGCTTATTGTGGCGAGGCCGCACCTACCCGAGGGCGACCGCGCTGCGCCAACTCATTGAGGTAATGCTGGAAAAGCAAAGCTGAAGAACCGGGATTGCCGATATTCGGCGGCATGATTCTAACCACACCCGGAAAAACGACGGCGC
>NZ_JASCXP010000528.1:0-4266 GCF_030010695.1 Nocardia sp. CC201C | reverse complement strand
GAGGGTGCCGCGGCCGCGTCGACCTCGACCGGGGGCGGCCGCCGGTACACCATGCGGGTCTCGGTGACCTCCTGCCGACCGTGCGGCAGGGGTTGCCCCTCGGCGTCGAGATTGACGAACACGATCCTGTCGATGGTGAGCACCGGCTGTCCGGTGACCTTGTTGCGGACCTCGCAGCCCAGCGTGATCGAGGTGCGGCCGAAGTCGCGCACGACCACGCCGAGTTCGATCACGTCGCCGAGCCGCACCGGATTGATGAACTCGATCTCGGAGATGTACTTGGTCACCAATCGGGAATTGTCCAGTTGACCGGCGGCGTAGATGGCCGCTTCCTCGTCCAGCCAGGCCAGCAGGGTGCCGCCGAACAGCGAGCCGTTGGGGTTGAGGTCCTGCGGTTTGATCCAGCGACGGGTATGGAAGATCATCTCGTACCGTCCTCGTGATCCGGGGGTGGAATCGATCGGTACCGCGATCGCGAGCCTACCTCCGCCCGCCTCCACTCCGCCGGATTTCGATCTTGAATTGTGATTCCGCCGGGCCGCGCCGCTATCGGTGGTCGGCACGGGGACAAACCGGGGTCGCCGACATCACGTGCCCGACATTTCGGTGCCGAAAGTCCTCGCGGCAGGTTGCTTTCTCACCGGTTGCCGCACCGGCGGCCGGAGGATCCTCGAGGGATGAGCACGACGTCGCACTGTGGCTCCGGCCGCCCCCGCCCCGCATCCGCGAGACGGGTCCGCGTGCTCCTGGTCGACAAGGAGCGTGCGGTCCGACGTGCGGTGCGCGACCTGCTCGACCTCGACCCCGCGGTATCGGTGGCGGGTGAGGCCGCCACCCTGGCCAAGGGCCGGCTGCTCATCGCCGAGCTGCGACCCGATGTCGTGATCCTCGAACCGCAGCTGCCGGACGGGGACGGGCTGGAGTTGTGCCGCAGTGTCCCGGCCGATGCCGCCACCCGCTTCCTCATCCTGACCTCCGATGTCAGCGCGGGCGCCATGCTCGACGCCGTCGGTGCGGGTGCGGCCGGTTATATCGTCAAGGATCTCACCGGCCTGGCGCTCGCCGACTCGGTGAAGGCCGTGGCCGCGGGCGAGTCCTATCTGGACGGCCACGCGACCCCGGTGCTGATGCGGGAGTTCCGTCGCCGCGCGCTCGCCGAGCGTTAACGAGCGGCCCGTCGCGTCCGGTCGCGGTGCCAGCGCGCGATGGTCCGTCCGACCTCGGTCTGCGGCGGCTCGTGGTAGAGCCATTCGCGGGCGAGCCGATGCCAATTGCTGGTCGCCTCCAGCCGTCCGAGCACGGCACAGGTCCACAGATCCGTGCGGCGGGAGAACACGTGTTCGCGCGGCAGCGATTGCTGTCGCATGCCTCGGAACTCGGACATTCGGGGGTCGATGGCGCACACCACCGCACCGGTGGCGCACTCCGGGGTGATGGTGATGTCCTCGTCGAGCAGATGCCATCCGGCGGCGGCCCACACGTAGTCGAGGCATTCCCGCGCACTGACTCCCGCATCCGGGGCGATGATGCCGCGGTCGACCCAGTGCCGGTACAGATCCTCGGCGCGCTGTTCGGCCGCGGCGCGCATTCCGGTGCGCTCGAATTCCACGTCGACCCGATTCATGTGGTGGTAGAGACCGAAGTCGACGAATCCGAGCCGACCGTCCGAATGCAGCAGGATATTGCCCGGATGCGGATCACCGCAGAACTCGTAGTCGGAGAACAGCGACGTGATGTAGAAGCGGTAGATCAGCTCGCCGATAC
The DNA here is from genome assembly GCF_030010695.1 of Nocardia sp. CC201C. Taxonomy (NCBI): domain Bacteria; kingdom Bacillati; phylum Actinomycetota; class Actinomycetes; order Mycobacteriales; family Nocardiaceae; genus Nocardia; species Nocardia sp. CC201C. Next base: position 2,502 of record NZ_JASCXP010000528.1, on the reverse strand, counting down.
GGTCCCGGTCGCGGGCGGGCAGGGAGCGAATGTGCTCGAAGGACTTTCCGTCGAGGAATTCGGTGACGAGCACGTTGTGGGTGCAGTATTCGGCGATGCTGTCCGGAACGGTGATGAGCGGGTGGTCGCGATATCGCGACGCGACGCGATGCTGGTTGCGCGCCTCCCGCAGGTAGTCGAGTTCCCCGCCGATATTCCGGCTGATCTCGTCCAGTACCGAAGCGTCACCCGCGCTGGGCAATACGGCGTGCAGCAGCCCGCTGATCATGCCGAGATTGCGCATATCGGCGGCCACCGCCCGATCCACATCGGGATACTTCACCTTCACCGCGACCGTGCGGCCGTCGCGCAGCCGCGCCCGATACACCTGGCCGATCGAGGCCGCGGCGATCGGCTCCTCGTCGAAGTCGGCGAAAACCCGCGACAGCGGTCCGAGACCGTCCTCGACGACCGCGCGCATCTGCGCGAATCCGACCACCGGCGCCCGGTCCTGAAGTTCGGCGAGTTTGTGCCGGAACAGTTCCCGATGGGATTCCGGGACGAGATCCAGATCGAGCACCGACAGCATCTGCCCCACTTTCATGGCCGCGCCCTTCATGGTGCCCAGCACGGCGACCAGTTGCTGCGCGGCTTGTAATGTGGAGCGCTCCGCGAGGATTCGTCGCGCCTCGTCGGGACGCCCGATCATGGACAGCCTGGTGCCGATGCCGCGCATCGCCTGCCCCGCGGCCAGTCGACCCAGTCGAGTTCCCCGCTCCAGCCGCCCCGAAGGCACTCGACCGGCCATTGCGCGCACCTCCCTGTGCCACGTGTGGCGCATCAACATACCGCACCGCAGTGATCTGGAACACCCTAAGATGAGCAAAGCTCGACTTTCACCGCACGACAGGAGATCGCGAGGATGACGAAAGCCGTCAGACAGCGCCGTCGTCCGACCCAGGAGCGTGCGAAGGCGACCAGGGAACACATTCTCGACACCGCCGCACGCCTGTTCGGTGAACGCGGAATCGCCGATACCTCCACGAATCGGATCGCCGCCGAGGCCGGGGTGAGCATCGGCACCCTGTACCGGTATTTCTCCGATCGCTCCGTGATCGTGGACGAGTTGCTGGGGCGGCTGCTGGAGAGCTCGGAACGTCGCTTCACCCAGTGGGTTTCCGAGATATCGCGCGAACGGATCAACTCAACATTCGTCGACGCGCTGCCGGAATTGATCACCGAACTGCTGGAGGTGTTCACCGAGGAGCTGGTGGCCAATGCGAAACTGGTGCGCGCCCTGGTGGCCGGAGTGCAGTTCTACAGCAGCGGTCTCCCGGAATTCGAACCGCGGCTGCGCCTGCTGGTCAAGGTGCTGCTGATCCAACTGCTCGGCCCGGGTGACGATCACCGGTACGACGTCATGACCTTCGTACTGATCAACACCGGGTTCGCGGGAGTACTGCGGGCCTCGGCGCTGGATGTCGACGGGGAGGCCCGCCGCGAGGCCATCGCCTCGACCGCGCGCATGATCAGCGCGTGGATGGAATCCGAGCAGCGCGCCGCTCGAACCGTCTCGGCCACAACGACTCCCGTGGTCGACGGCGTCGGTGCGGCCAACTGACGGCACCGACGCGGGACGCGCCCACCGGGGGTCAGCTCCCGGTGGGCCTGTTCGAGTCGGCCGTCAGAGCGATCCGCCGCCGCCCACCAGCCAGGGGTTGAAGTCGCACACCAGCTCCGGGAACCGCACCGGGTCGAGCGCCCGCAGCGCGATGGACAGCGACCGCGGCGAGTACATCATGGTGAGATGATCCGACAGGTCCTGTTCGCAGCCGTCCTGCAGCAGGATGTTGTCGACCCGCGCACCGGGTCCCGGCCGCAGGAAGGTCAGATCGTACGGATTGGTGATCTCGTCGTAGCGGGTGGCCACGATGGTGTACTCGATGCCGGGAACGGTATCGCCGTCGGCGTTCAGCCGATTCACGAAGTCCGAGCCGATGGTCTGCTGGATTCCGGCGTGCCCCACGAAGATCTCGACGAGGCCGAGCACATCGATCCCGAGATTGTTGATGGCGCGTCCGAGCGCGCCGATCCCGACCAGCGAGGTGCCGTGATGCGTCGCGCCGTAGGTGATCAGGTCGTGGACCTTCGCCGCGCCGCCCTCGAACTTGGTGTACCAGTTCGCCATCGAGCCGCCCTGGGAGTGCGCCACGATATCGACCTGCTCGGCGCCGGTGGCCGCCAGCACCCGATCGACGAAGGCCGCCAACTGCTTTGCGGAGTCCTGGATGTAGCCGGTGCCCATGACGCCGGGCAGCACCGATCCGAGTCCGCCGCCCTCGATGAGATTCGAGCGCCCGTAATTCAAGGTGAAGGTGCAGAATCCGGCGTCCTTGATGGGCTGGCCCATGTACGCGAATCCGTTGTAGGCGTTCATCCAGGTGCCGTGCACCAGCAGCACCGGCCGCGGATGCTCGGCGGTGGGCTTGCAGTTCCAGTCGTTCGCGCCCGGCGGGGGGGCAT
>NZ_JASCXP010000527.1:0-4266 GCF_030010695.1 Nocardia sp. CC201C | reverse complement strand
CGTGCGGGCGACCGGGCTACGCTGGCGCAAACCCATCGCGGCGGGCCGCACCGTCACCGCGACCGTCGACACTCCCGACGGTCGCGGCATCGCGGAACTCGATTTCGCCGAGCACGGCACCCGCGTGCAGGCGGCGCGAATCTACCTGGCGCGCTGAATCACCGCTTCGCTCCGACGATCTCGTTCACCACGTCGGTGCCGGTGAAGGTGCTGCCCCCGGCGGTGCCCACCACTCTGCCGTGCACCGCGATCAACCACTGCCCGCAGACGCAGCGCAGATAGCGCACACCACGGTGACCGGAGACGGCGGAAGCGGGCGAGGGCCAGGAGCAGGAGGGGCAATTCACCCTTCCCATCCTTATCGGAAAACTTCCAGCGAAGATCGACGACACGCGTCCGTATGCGAACTGTGTTGGTATTCCGCCGTGTTTGTCCGATCCACCGCGTGACTCACGATCGCGGTCCGCGACTTCCGCTGCGCCGCACCGTCGTCGGCGTCACGCCCCACCAGCGTCGGCAGCAACGAGTGAAAACGGCCTGTTCCGACAGACCGATCAGCGAGGCCACCTGGCTCATCGGCATATCCGTGGTGGTGAGATACCGGCGGGCCTCCGCCCGGCGCACCTCGTCGAGAATGGCGGCGAACGAGGTGCCCTCCGCCGCCAGCCGCCGTTGCAGCGTGCGCGGATGCACCGTCAGAAGTCGCGCCACCGCGCCGATTTCGGGTGCGGCCGTGCCGAGCAGCCGCTGTACCGCGGCCCGTACCCGCGGTGCGATCTCGGTGCCCGCGCCGCCGGTGAGTTCGGCCAGGAAGGCCATGGCCAGCCGGTGCAGATGGGCATCCCCGCCCGAGAGCGGCCGGGTGGCAAGGCTGCTGGGCACGCGCAGCAGTGCGGCCGGGCGCTCGATCCGCACCGGTGCGCCGAAGAACTCCTCGTACACCGACAGCGGTGCGGCGGGCCGATACGGCAACTCCACCGAGCGCAGGCCGTACCGCTCCGTCGCCAGCCGCTGCAGGATGGTGTGGTGCACGAAGGCCAGTCCGAGGTCGGTGCCCTGCACCGGGCTCGGCGTGCCGGGCGGCACGCCGTAGCGCAGGGCGATCACCCGCTCATCCCCGTACGGGTCCGGTTCCACCGTCAGGCTCAGCGCGCGGGCGTGCACGAACAGATAGCGGGCGGTGCAGTTCATGACATCGGCGAGGGTGGGGGAGTTGCCGATGGCCAGGGCCAGCGGGCCGAGCATGGCCAGATCCTGGCGGCGGGAGATGCGCAGGCCCAGGTCGGGGCAGCGCAGCCGATGCGCGGCCAGTTCCAGCACCGCGCCCACCGCGTAGTCGGAGACCAGCAGGTCGTCGGTGTCGAGAGCGGTGACGGGCAGCCCGCAGGCGCGCGCGAATTCCTCGGCGTCGCCGCCGAGTTCCGCGACCGTGGCGCGGAAGCCGCGCAATCCGGCGGACCTGATGACCGACATGTCGTTCAGGATCAAATACTTGTCGCGCACAGTCAAGAAGCGGGGGAGGGGCGGCCCCAGACTGGAGATCATGAGTGAGCGCACAACCGAACGGGTCGAGCACCTCGACGTGGTGATCGTGGGCGCGGGACTGTCCGGAATCGGAGCGGCCTACCGCCTGCGGACCGAGCACCCGGACCGCAGCTACGCCGTCCTCGAGGCCCGCGAGACACTGGGCGGCACCTGGGATCTGTTCCGCTACCCGGGTATCCGCTCCGACTCGGATATGTTCACCCTCGGCTACCCCTTCAAGCCCTGGCGCGATGCCCAGTCCATCGCCGACGGGCCGTCCATCCTGCGCTACATCACCGAGACCGCCACCGAGAACGGCATCGACCGGCATATTCGCTACGGCACCAAGGTCGTTGCCGCCGAATGGGACAGCGCCGCCGCCCGCTGGACGCTCACCCTGGAGCACCGCGACGGCGGGCGCGCCGAACTCACCTGTGGATTCCTCTACTCCTGCTCCGGCTACTACGACTACGACCGCGGCCACGCACCCGAGTTCCCCGGTATCGACGACTTCGCGGGCCGGGTCGTGCACCCGCAGTTCTGGCCCGAGGACTTGGATTACACCGGGCAGCGGGTCGTGGTGATCGGCAGCGGCGCCACCGCCGTCACCCTGGTTCCGGCCATGGCCGAGCGGGCCGAGCGGGTGACCATGCTGCAACGCTCACCGACCTGGATCTCCGCGGTGCCGGGCCGGGACAAGGTGGCCGACCGGCTGCGCGCCCTGCTGCCGCCACGGTTGGCGCACCGCGTCATCCGCACCAAGAACATTCTGTTCGGCATCGGCTTCTACCAGTACTGTCGTCGTCGTCCGGAGGCCGCGCGCAAGCTGCTCACCGGGCTGACCACGCGCATCCTGAAGGACGAGCGGTTGGTCGCCGAGCACTTCACGCCCGACTACGATCCGTGGGATCAGCGGCTGTGCGCGGTGCCCAACGCCGATTTCTTCAAGGCCATGCGCAAGGGCAGGGCGGAGGTGGTCACCGATCACATCGAAACCTTCGTGCCCGAGGGGATTCGGCTGCAGTCGGGCCGGGTGCTCGAAGCCGATGTGGTGGTCACCGCCACCGGACTGCGGCTGCTGGCCTTCGGCGGCATCGACCTCACCGTGGACGGTGAACCGGTGCGTCTGAGCGAGCGCTTCGTCTGGCAGGGCACCATGCTCACCGGCGTCCCCAATTTCGCGGTGTGCATCGGATACACCAACGCCTCCTGGACGCTGCGCGCCGACCTCACCTCGCGCCTGGTGTGCAAGGTGCTGTCGTATATGGATCGCCACGGCTTCGCCGCCGTGGCGCCGCATGCCGACGGCCCGCTTGCCGAGCGACCGCTGCTGGATCTGGCATCCGGGTACATTCAGCGCTCCATCGGGGACTTTCCGCGCCAGGGCGACCGGCATCCGTGGCGGGTGCGGCAGAACTATCTGCTCGATGTCGCCACCACGCTGCGCACGGATCTGGGCAGGACACTGCGGCCGCACCCGGGAGCCGAGTGCGCGAAGCCGGCGCTGTCGGGGCGAGCCGCGCTCAACACGCCGTGAATGCTCGTCAGGCCGGTGATCAGGTCCTTTACGGAGCTGTCGGACCGTGCGATGCTGGCGCAATCGCATCGCGCGGGAATCCACCGGTGAATGGGGGAGCGGGCATATGGCATTTCGAGGCCGGTATCTGTCCCCGGCGCCCGATCCGGAGCCGCCGCTGACGCCCTGCTGCGCACATGTGACGCTCGACGCCCAATCCCCGCCGCCGTGTCGGAATCGGGTGGCCCGCAATGACACCCGGACGGCGCGCAATGATGCCCGCGCGCTGGGCCCGGGGCTGGAACGGGTGGTGCGCGGCACGCATCCGGAAATTGCCGCGAGCGAAGTCGAAGTTTGTTCCGGGGCACGGAATTTCGCATGGCGGACGGTGCAGTTCGCCGTGGAAGTGCTGGACGGTCGCCGACCGGTCGCACAACTGGCCGCGGTCGCCGATTCCGGGGTGGTGGCGGCCGTGCGCACCCTGGTGGGCGCGCGGCTGGTGCCGGGCCGCTCGCTCGGCACGGCGGTGCTGACCAGGGTCGATGTAGTGATGGTCGATGCCGTGCACGCCGAGGTGTACGCCGCCTACGACCGCGGTGCCCGGCATTTCGCCCTGGCCGCCCGCATTGCCCGTGGTCGGCGCGGTTGGCGGATGACCGCATTCCGGGTGCGGTGACGCCGCGCGGCTCCTACCCGGCTGCCCGGTAATAGCCGAATAGCCTGATGGTTGCGAATTCCAATCGCGCCGGGTTTGAATTCTATCCGTCCCGGGCATAATATTTCCGGCGAAAAGCGGCATCAACGTGAAAGGGCAGTCCATGGCGAAGAAAGTCACCGTGACTCTGGTCGACGACTACGACGGCGAATCGAAGGCCGATGAAACCGTCTATTTCTCGCTGGACGGCATGGACTACGAGATCGACCTGTCGCTGAAGAACGCCGGTAAGCTGCGCGGGTCGCTGGAGCAGTGGACCGAGAAGGCTCGCAAGGTCGGCCGTTCCAAGCGGAAGGGTACGAGCGGCAAGACCCGTCCCGCGGTGGATCGGGAGGAGAGCACCGCGATCCGCGAATGGGCGCGGGCCCAGGGCCATCAGGTCTCCTCGCGTGGCCGTATCCCGGCGGAGATCGTCGAGGCGTACCACAAGGCGAAGTAAAAGCCGGTCCGGAAATCCGGAACTCCGGAATTCGGCCAGCGCCGGTGATCCCGCAGCCGGTAACCCGCGCGC
>NZ_JASCXP010000526.1:0-4270 GCF_030010695.1 Nocardia sp. CC201C | reverse complement strand
GCCGTGTGGGGGCGGGTCACCGGCATTTTTGTCTAATGGGGGCCCGCCCCCCCGCGGGCGCCCGACGCGCGTTGTGTCCCCGGATACTGTCGAGCCTACGCGCATTGTGGCCGCATGCCCGGCTTCCCGGAGGGGTGACAGGGCTCGTGTGGTTGCCCACGAATTGTCCGCCCACTGGCCGCCGCGACCGGTCGGATTGAAACTGGTTGCGGTTCAGTGTTTTTCCCACGGTATTCGCAAGCGGGACTAAACTGAGGCCATCCACGAACCGTTGGTCCCTTCGCCCGGTGCGCGATGGTGACCGATCCGGTGTGGTCCGCTCCAGACCCCGGCGGCTTCCAGTTTCGTCACTCGTGCGTAAGGGGTCACCCAATGGACTACGTCGGCAGGTCGGATCCCGACAGCTCGGCGATACCTGGCCGCGATTTCGGACCCGCGCCCGGTTGGGCGGTCCATGCGGTGCCGGTGAACGGCGGGTGCCGCGGTCGGGAGCCGGCGGGAGTAGTGGTGGCCGCTGATCTGGAGCTGGCCGCCACGGGTCTGTGCGACCGGCTCGCGGCACCCGAACATACCGCTGAGGGCTGGTATCTGGTCGCGGACTATCTGGCGGGCGCCGAGTTCGGGAACAACCGTGCGCAGGGTACTCGGCTGCGCTGGGCCAACCGGCTGCGCTGGGATGGGCACGATTGGACGATGGGCGAATGGGTCCCCGCCAACGGTCACTCATCATGGTGACCCGCCGCGCGGCCTCCTCGCTTGCGAACCGCCTCGGGGTCTGCCCTCGGGAACGGTGCTTCTGGCACTAGGCTGGGCCGTGAGGCAACCCGCCTGGCACCCACGACGGCCGGGTCGTCGTGAGGCGATCGCCGGTAAGACGGGAGCACAGTATGGAACGGGTACCGGAGCACGGTGTCGGTGAGTTCGCGTGAGACCCGCGGATTCGGTTGCCGCACGGTTTCTGGCCGAGTTGCGAGGTAGCGCCGACGACGGGCTCGTCGCGCGACCGTCGGGTGATCGGCTGTGCCTGGCGTGTACCCGAATCCTGCCGATTTCCGGTGCCGCGGTCACCGCGGTCACCGATTCCGGCCGGGGAGAGATCCTCGGTACCGCCGGTACCGATGCGGCCTGGCTGGCCGATGCGCAGGCGGCCACGGGGGAGGGGCCCGGCCAGGACGCCCATCGCAACGGCGCGCCGGTGCGGGTGCCTGACATGTCGGCCATACTGGGCACCGGACGCTGGCCGCTGTTGGCCCAGTGGGACGGTACCCCCACCATCGCGGCGGTGTGTTCGATTCCCTTGCGGCTGGGTGCGATTCGCCTCGGCTACCTGGATCTGCTCGGTGCCGCGACGGTTGTCGCCGAGCCCGCGGCGTATCGTGACGCGCTGAGCGTGGCCGGCATCGTCACCGCCGTGTTGCTCGCCGCGTTGACCCCACCCCAGGACGGTGTCGCAGTGGATGCCCGGTGGGAGCTGTCGACCGCCGCACGTGAGATCCACCAGGCCACCGGGATGGTCGCGGTGCAGTTGGACGCCCCGGCCGCGGTCGCCTACGCCCGTCTGGTCGGCCATGCCTTCGCCGTAGGCCGTCGCGTGGACGAGGTCGCCGCCGATGTCGTGGCACGAAACCTCCGGTTCTTCCCGGACGCCGGACCGGATTCCGACAGCGGCACCCCCGAGGGCCCGATCCCGGCGCCCGAGCATTGAGATACGGCCATGAGTTCCATAGGATTTCTCAGAGAAGAGGTGAGCCGAGGATGGCGCAGAGGGACCGAGCGCTCACAACGGTGCTCGTGCGGCTGGTCGATACCTTGGTCGCCGACTACGACCCGTTGGAGCTGACGCAACAGCTGGTCGAAACCAGCGTCGAACTCTTGGCCGCCGACGCGGCGGGCGTCATGCTCGCCGATGCCGACGGGCACCTGCAAGTATTCGCCTCCACCTCCGAGGAATTGCGACTGCTCGAACTGCTGCAGATCCAGTCCGCGGCGGGGCCTTGCCTGCAAGCGTTCCATACCGGCACACCGGTCCACGTCGGCGACATCACCGAAACCACCGGGTGGCCGGTCTTCGGACAGCGCATGCTCGCGGAAGGATTCCGGGGGGTCTGCGCATTGCCGTTGCGCTTGCGTGAGGATCGTATCGGCGCGTTGAACCTGTTCACCGCCGAACCGGGCGTCCTGGCGGAGGAAGACCTGCGGATCGGACAGGCCCTGGCCGACTTCGCCACGATCGGCATCGTGCATGCTCGTGTCCTGGCCGACTCCCTGACGGTCAACGACCAGCTCGCGCAGGCGCTCAACAGCCGCGTCATCATCGAACAGGCCAAGGGCATGCTCGCCGAGCGAGCAGGTCTCGATATGGACACCGCGTTCCACGCCCTGCGCCGTTACGCCCGCGACACGAACCGCCGCCTCGCCGACCTCGCCCACGCCGTTGTCGACCGCGGCGTCGAGTTGGATGCTGTTCTCAGCGGTCACATACCCCCGCCCTGACCGTACGCGGCTCGCAGACTGACCGGCTGCTGCCGCTCGGGCAGTCGGGAACGAACGGCCCCGGGTCAGACTCGAGGTTCGGTAATCGGCCAGGTGCTGGTGATATCGAGCATCGCCGAATTGCTGACGCGGATATGGTTCTCCAGCTCCGCGACCAAGGCGCTGAGGTCAGTGCGAGCGGCGGTCACCTGCGCGTTGGTCGAATCCGATGCCTCTAAAACGCCGCGAATCGTATCGAGGCGCAGCAGCACATCCAGCAGTCGGCGCACGACTCCGTCGCCGAGGGTGAGGAAGCGATCCGACTCGTGGAATCGGTGGGCATCCGCGAATCCGGGGGCCGGTGTGGGGCGCAGGGCCGAGGCAGGGCGTTCCGGGCCAGGCGGGGGTGTCATCGCGTGCGCATTCGATTGTCCCGGTTCGAGGCGGTCGCCGTGGGACCAGTGGGTGCGGCCCCGCTTGTGAACACCGCGGCACCGCGCATGGGTATCGGTGGCGGAACGTCTGTGTCGCAATGGTGCTCGCCTGCGCGACCGGACCGGGCGCGCCGCGCGTGCATGGGGTGAGGCAGCGTCATGGTGACGCTCCTGTCTGACCGAAAATCGGCCGCCTGCGGTGATGATGCCACCTCTATCGGAAGCATGCTGATGGTCACCGCAACCACATAGCCTACACGGACCCGCCGCCTCGGTCATCGATCGATTCGGCGGGATGGGCCGGCGGGCATCGCACCGGCCACTACTGGAACCCGATATCCGATCGATCGTGACGGTCCTGTTCCCGGGTCGGCCGGGCGGCGGCGAAATCGGCGGTCCACACCGGTTGCAGCATGTGCCAGTCGGCCGGATGCGCGGCGATGCCGGCGGCGAAGCGGTCGGCCAACGCCTGGGTGGTGTGCCGTACGCCGTGCGCGGTGTCGATCGGCGCGTCCACGTGGAAACCCCAGCCGTCCGGAGTGAACCAGCATCGCACCGGCAGCAGTGGCGCGCCGGTGTCGATCGCCAGCCGCGCGGGACCGGCGGGCATGCGCGCCGGTTCGCCGAAGAAGTCGACCGGTATGCCCGAGCCGGTCAGATCACGCTCACCGAGCAGACCGACTATTCGCCCCTGCCGCAGGCGCGCGGCGAGCTGCGCGAACGGCGGTGTCGCGCCGCCGGTGAGCGGGACGATCTCGAATCCGAGCCCCTCCCGGAACCGCACGAAGCGCTGGTACAGCGCTTCGGGACGCAGCCGCTCGGCGACCACGGTCGGCGATCCCACCCGTTGCACCAGCCAGACTCCCGCCAGATCCCAATTGCCGCTGTGCGGCAGCGCCAACACCGCGCCGCGACCGCCCGCGACGGCAGCGTGGATGTGTTCGAGCCCGGTGGCCACCGATTCGATGCGGTCGGCCAGACGCACCGGGTCCATCGACGGCAGCCGGAACGACTCGCACCAGTACCGGGCGTAGGAGCGCAGGCTCGCACGCACGAGTTCGTCGGGCACCCGCTCCGGCGTCGTGGACAACACCCGGGCCAGATTGCGCCGCAACTGCATCGGCCCGCCATCGCGCGCCGCGCGATCGGCCGCGAGTTCGAACAGGCCGAGCGCCCACCGCTGCGGCAGGGCGCGTACCAGCCGCCAGCCGGCCGCGTAGCCCAGATCCGCGGCGCGCGCTCTCGGGTTCATTCCTGAAGTCTCCCCCCGCGACGCCGCCACGCACCGGAATCGAGCAAGATCCATCCCGTGCGCGCCGACCGCATCACGGCCGCAGCGGTACCGAGGGGCGCGCTCGATCACC
>NZ_JASCXP010000525.1:0-4271 GCF_030010695.1 Nocardia sp. CC201C | reverse complement strand
TGATTCGCCCCCCGCCCCCAAAACCCCCCCCCCCCCCCCCCCCCCCGGGGGGGGCCCTTCCGCGTTTCACCCCCCTCGACGTTTCACCTCCGGAGAAAGAACCGTCGAATTCCCCTGCCCCCTGGCATTTCCGGCCGGGTTCGGGCACTAGAGTGGTCCCGGTGCGCCTCGTGATTGCTCGCTGCCAAGTGGACTACGTCGGCCGTCTCACCGCTCACCTCCCGATGGCTCGTCGCCTGCTGCTCATGAAGGCGGACGGTTCGGTGCTGGTGCATTCCGACGGCGGTTCGTACAAGCCGTTGAACTGGATGAGCCCGCCGTGCTGGCTGGAGGAGCGCGACAGCGAGGCGGAGGCGGCCAAACTCTGGGTGGTCACCAACAAGGCGGGCGAGGAACTGCGCATCACCGTCGCCGAGATCGAGCACGATTCCCAACACGAACTGGGTGTGGATCCGGGCCTGGTGAAGGACGGCGTGGAGGCGCATCTGCAGGAGCTGCTGGCCGAGCACATCGAAACCCTCGGCGCGGGTTACACACTCATTCGCCGCGAGTACATGACCGCCATCGGCCCGGTGGACATCCTGTGCCGGGACGCCGACGGCGCGACGGTGGCGGTGGAGATCAAGCGCCGCGGCGAGATCGACGGGGTGGAGCAGCTGACCCGCTACCTGGAGCTGCTCAACCGCGACCCGCTGCTGGCCCCGGTCACCGGAGTCTTCGCCGCCCAGCAGATCAAGCCGCAGGCCAAGACCCTCGCGACCGACCGCGGGATCCGCTGCCTCACGCTGGATTACGACGCCCTGCGTGGCACCGAGAGCGACGAATTCCGGCTGTTCTAACCTCGGATCATGCCCCGTCGCAAGCCGAGACCCCAGCAGTCGGCGCGGTCCCACCCGGAACCGCGCCCGCTGGGTGATGTCTTCGGCCGCCAGGAGGAGGGGCCGGGCGGGGAGATGTATGTCGTCCGTACCGTGCCCGGCACCCGCGCCGTCAAGCGCTACCGCTGCCCCGGCTGCGATCAGGAGATCATGCCGGGTGTCGCCCACATCGTCGCCTGGCCCGCCTACGGAGGCGAGGACGACCGCCGCCACTGGCACACCGGCTGCTGGAAAGGCCGACATACCAGGCGAATTACCCGCCGCTGGTCCTAGTCGAAGCTGCTGCGCGTCCACTGTGCGGTATCCGAAACAACAGCGGAAATAGGCGAGGCCGCCCCGTGCGGGGGCGGCCTCGGAGTGGATGGGTGTCGCCCGGTCGGCGTCGAATGTGAGGGACTAGCTGGAGACCTCGGCGTTTTCACGCTGTTCTTCGTCGACGTTCTGCTCTTCCTCGGACTCGGACTTGGAGTCCTGGATGGCCTTGCGACCGGACTGCTTGCTCTGCAGTGAGCGCGGCTCCGGGTTGCCGTCGAGCAGTTCGCTCTCGCGGTTGACCGCGGCCAGCATGGCCGGAACCGAATCGAGCTGACCGCGAATGCCCAAGAGCTGAGCCAACACTCGTCCGCGCAGCACGCGCATCTCCTCGGCCAGCTCCTTGGCGTGCGCGATCTTGCGATCGGCCGTGTTGGTGGCGTTGGTGATGAGGCGGTTGGACTCGTCGGTGGCGTCCTTGATGCGCTGGGCGGCCTCGGCGCGGGAGGTGGCCTCGAGCTCCTCCATGGCGCGGGTGAGCTTGGTGCGACGCTCGGCCATGGTGACCTCGAAGTCCTGCTGCGCGGCCTTGCGCTTGGCCTCGGACTCCTTGGTGATGCGGTCGGCCTCGGCATTGGCGGCGTCGATGATCTTCGCGGCCTCGGCGCGGGCATTGGCGAGGGTCTGCTCGAACTCGACCTCCAGCGCCTCGCGCTTCTCCTTGGTCTCGGAGAGCAGCGATTCGTACTTTCCGCGCATCTCGGCCGCCTGCTGTTCGGCGATCGAGATCATTTCCGCGGCCTCGGCCTGAGCCTGGGCGCGCACCTCGGATGCCTCGTCGGAGGCCAGGCGCAGCATGCGGGAGATGCGGTCGGACATACCTTCCGCGGTGGTCGGCGGCACCGAGAGCCGGTCGACCTCCTTGCGCAGCTCATCGATCTCGTCGCGCGCGTCTTCCAACTGCGCGGCCAGGTTTCGGGCCTGGGCGGCAGCGGCGTCGCGATCGGTAGCGGTTACCCTTAGCTCGGCGTCGAATCGGTCGAAGTAGTTGCGCACCTCATCACGGTCATACCCCTTCCGCACTACGGTAAAGGGCAGAGCGACGAAGCGATTACGATCGGGCTCAGTGGACGACATGCCCCACAAACTACAGCCTGTCGACCACTGATGGTGACCCGACCGCGAATGTTGTTACAGCCTCTTTCCCGTCGTGGATGTCGGTACTAGTGAGTAGTTTTCGCGGCGGGCTCGACGAGTTCGACCAGCACACCGCCAGCATCCTTCGGGTGGATGAAATTGATGCGGGAACCTGCTGTTCCGCCGCGCGGGGCCTCGTACAGCAAACGCAAGCCCCGTGTACGGAGATACTCGGAGACAGCTTCGATATCCGTGACACGGTATGCGAGCTGCTGCAGGCCGGGCCCATTTCGGTCGATGAACTTGGCAATGGTGGAGTCCGCGTTCAGCGGGGCCAGCAACTGGAGAGCACTCGAGCCCGCGGGCGCGCCCGGGCACGACAGCATGGCCTCGTGCACGCCCTGGGCCTCGTTGATCTCCCGATGCGTCTCGACCATGCCGAGATTCTCGGCGTACCAGGCGATGGCGGTATCGAGATCGGGAACGGCGATGCCGACGTGGTCGACGGCGGTCACATACTCCGCGGGGACGAATTCGGGCTTTTCGGTGTTGCTCACGTACCGAACGGTAGCGCGCACCTGAGGACGAGGGGCGGGAGGCAGCGGGTTACCTTTGAGTAGGGCCTCGACTGTGGCAGGGGTCCGATCATCCGACGTAAGCGAGGGCTCATCGTGACCACCACCGTCATCGTCTCCGGCGCCCGCACCCCGGTGGGGCGGTTGCTGGGATCGCTGAAGGACTTCAGCGGCTCCGATCTGGGCGGCATCGCCATCAAGGCGGCCCTGGAGCAGGGCGGCGTGACGCCCGAACAGGTCGACTACGTGATCATGGGCCAGGTGCTGACCGCGGGTGCGGGACAGATCCCGGCGCGGCAGGCGGCCGTGGCGGGCGGCATCCCGATGGATGTGCCCGCGCTGACCGTCAACAAGGTCTGTCTGTCCGGCATCAACGCCATCGCGCTGGCGGATCAGCTGATTCGCGCCGGTGAGTACGAGATCGTGGTCGCCGGCGGTATGGAGTCCATGTCCCAGGCCCCGCACCTGCTGGAGCAGAGCCGCGAGGGCTTCAAGTACGGCGACGTGACGCTGCGCGACCACATGGCCTACGACGGCCTGCACGACATCTTCACCGAGCAGCCCATGGGCGCGCTCACCGAGCAGCGCAACGACACCGACAAGATCAGCCGCGAGGAGCAGGACGCCTTCGCCGCCGCCTCGCACCAGAAGGCCGCCGCGGCCTGGAAGAACGGTGTCTTCGCCGACGAGGTCGTGCCGGTCTCCATTCCGCAGCGCAAGGGCGATCCCATCGTGTTCGCCGAGGACGAGGGTATTCGCGCGGACACGACCGCCGAATCGCTGGCCAAGCTGCGTCCCGCCTTCCGCAAGGACGGCTCCATCACCGCCGGTACCGCCTCGCAGATCTCCGACGGCGCGGCCGCGGTGGTCGTCATGTCCAAGGCCAAGGCGCAGGAACTGGGCCTGACCTGGATCGCCGAGATCGGCGCGGCCGGTGTGGTCGCCGGACCGGACTCCACCCTCCAGGACCAGCCCGCCAACGCCATCCTGAAAGCCTGTGAGCGGGAGGGTATCTCGCCCGCCGACCTGGATCTGGTGGAGATCAACGAGGCCTTCGCCGCCGTCGGCGTGGCGTCCACCCGCAAGCTCGGCATCGACCCGGAGAAGGTCAATGTCAACGGCGGGGCCATCGCCATCGGCCACCCGCTCGGCATGTCCGGCGCCCGCATCCTGCTGCACCTGGCCTACGAGCTGAAGCGGCGTGGCGGCGGCGTCGGCGCGGCCGCGCTGTGCGGTGGCGGCGGCCAGGGTGACGCCCTGATCGTCCGCGTCTAGCACTCCGGCGTATCCGCCCCCGATTCGAGCTCGAATCGGGGGCGTTCGCGTTCGCGCGGGGCGCTGTGACCTACCGCCACTACGCGGTGTCGTAGGTCTCAGGGCACAATGGTCCGCATGGGTGATTTCTTCGATCTCGGCACGGTGGCGAAGC
>NZ_JASCXP010000524.1:0-4282 GCF_030010695.1 Nocardia sp. CC201C | reverse complement strand
GAGCCGTTGACCGTCGCGCACGCGTACCGGCGGCCAGGGAGCGAATCCATGGTGGGCGTACCCGGTGAGTTACCCCGCAGCTCGCGAGATCAGTTGTTGCGTTCGGAGGCGAATGTGACGGGCCGATACCACCGAGGGGGAACCGGTGGCGGTCCCCTCTCGGGCGATGCCGCCACCAGTCCCCCGCCGTCGAGCGCTTTTCGTGGGTGGGCGTCGGAGGTGTCGGTGGGGAACGTGACAATGGTGCGGTGACCGACACTGGTGCGGTGAATGCCGCTAAGTCCGAGCGGGGGGCGAGCTCTCCGGAGAATCCGTGGCCGGTGCGCACCATTTCGATCAAGGTGGCGCAGTGGATCGAGCGGCTCGGTGCGGTGTGGGTGGAGGGGCAGGTCACGCAGATCAATCTGCGGCCGGGCACGCGGACGGCGTTTCTGGTGCTGCGGGATCCGGCCGCGGATATGTCGCTGTCGGTGACCTGTGATCCGGAGCTGCTGCGGAATTCCCCGGTGCCCTTGCAGGAGGGCAGCCGCGTCATCGTGTACGGCAAGCTCTCCTTCTTCACCGGACGCGGGACCATTTCGCTGCGCGTCACCGAGATCCGCCCCGTCGGCATCGGTGAGCTGCTGGCCCGCATCGAACGGTTGAAGGGGCTGCTGGCGGCCGAGGGACTGTTCGATGAGCGGCTCAAGCGGCCGATCCCCTTCCTACCCAGACGAATCGGGCTCATCACCGGCCGCGCCTCGGCCGCCGAACACGATGTGGTGACCGTGGCGACCCAGCGCTGGCCCGCGGCGAAATTCGAGATTCGCACTACCGCCGTGCAGGGCCCGACCGCCGTACCGCAGATCCTGGAGGCCATCGCCGCGCTCGACGCGCACCCCGAGGTCGATGTGATCGTGCTGGCGCGCGGCGGCGGCAGCGTCGAGGACCTGCTGCCCTTCTCCGATGAAACCCTGTGCCGGGCAATCGTTTCCGCCAAGACGCCGATCATCAGCGCGATCGGGCACGAACCCGACAACCCGATCAGCGACTATGTGGCCGACCTGCGCGCCGCCACACCCACCGACGCGGCCAAGCGGGTCGTCCCCGACGCCGCCGCCGAAATGGCGCTGCTGCGCGAGCTCACCGAACGCGCCGCCGCCGCCCTGCGCGGCTGGGTGGACCGTGAATCCCGCACCCTGGCGCAGCTGCGCTCCCGCCCCGTGCTGGCCGAGCCACTGCGCCTGCTCGACCAGCGCTATGACGAGGCGGAGCGGCTGCGCACCGCCGCCCGCCGCGCGGTCGAGCACCTGCTCACCGCCGAATCCACCACCACCCGGCACCTGCGCGAGAAACTCACCGCCGTCGGCCCGGCCGCCACCCTGGCGCGCGGATACGCGGTGGTGCAACGAGTTACGGGCAACGAGCGGCATGTGGTGCGCTCCATCGACGATTCCCCGGCCGGCAGTCAGCTGCGCATCCGCGTCGCCGACGGCGCGGTCACCGCCGCCGCGCTCGGCAGCCAACCCCTCGGCCCCCGCCCCCGAAAGGAGTCCACCGATGACCGAGAGTGACCTCGCCGAAATCGCCGGATTCGGTTACGAACGCGCCCGCGACGAGCTGGTGAACGTGGTGAAGATGCTCGAACAGGGCGGGATGGACCTGGACGACTCACTCGCGCTGTGGGAGCGCGGTGAGGCGCTCGCCACCCGCTGCGAGGAGCATCTGGCGGGCGCACGGCAGCGTGTGGAGGACGCATTGGCGCGGCGCGATCAGGAGTGAGCCGATGAGCATCCGCCGTACCGTCCCGGACATCCGCACCGCGGACATGGCCGCCAGCCGAGCGTTCTACCGGGAACTCGGCTTCGAGGAGGTGATGGACCTCGGGTGGGTCGTCACCCTGGCCAGTCCCGACAATCCGACCGCCCAGGTGCTCCTGATCGGTCCGGACGCGGAGGGACCGCAGCCGGATATGAGCGTCGAGGTCGACGACGTGGACGCCGCGCACGCCGCCATGGTCGCCGCCGGGGCGGACATCGTCTACGCCCTGCGCGACGAGCCGTGGGGAGTGCGGCGGTTCTTCGTCCGCGACCCGAACGGAACCGTCGTCAACGTGGTCGGTCACCGCTGACGCAGGCGATAGCGGATCCGCGCGCGGCGGTCAGGACAGAGTGCCGCACTTGGGGCCGCCGGAGCTGTCCACGGAGCCGATCTTCAGGATGTAGATCAGCCCGCAGACGGCGTTGACCAGCCCGTTGGCGGAACCAGCGTCGACCGCCGAACCGGTACTGGGGGAAGCGACCGGCTCGGACTCCGACACGGACGGCGCGGAGTCCAGCGTGACCGGGGCCGCGGCGGCGAATCCGGCGGGGATGAGCAGGGCGGCGGAAGTCACCGACACGGCACACGCTCTTCTCACGACGAGGAGTATTCGCCGGTGCGCGAGAGTCGGCACGCCCCGAATTCCCTGGGGCCGAGCATGAGCTGGGGGCGAGCGCGGCCCCGAGCTCCTGCGCGAGTGCGGCCCCAGCGGTCAGGCACGAGTACGACCCCGCAGTCCAGCGCGAGCACGGCCCCGCAGTAGGGCACGACCACAGCCCCCGTGGCCGGTGCGCTACAGCGGGTCGGCGCTGCCGATGGCGGTGGCGAGCGTCGTGTAGGCGGCGGGGTTGCCCGCGCCCTTGATGAGGACGCGGGAGTCGCCGAAGTCGGTGATCCAGGCGGTTTCGGTGCCGGGCTCGGCGTAGACCACCCACTTACGGTCGCCGATCTGCTCGGTGCCGGTGGCGTAGCGGGTGTCGACCACGTGTTTGGCGAGGGCTTCCTCGGTGGCGTCGGTCTGCGAGAGCTGCATGTAGGTGCCCTGCGGGGTGATGTACCCCACGGTGCTCACCGGGCCGCCGCCGGTGCCCGCGATGGTGTCGCGATGTCCCGAGTTGGGCGTCCATCCCTCCGGGAGCGCCGGTTCCCGAATGGCGAACGGCATATTCGCGGCGTCGTCGGCCAGCGCAGCGCTCACGTCGAAGTCCGGAATCTGCCCCGGCGTCGGACCTTTCGCCGAGAAGGTGCACTGGCTGGCGATCCCGGCGATGACCAAGCAGATCAGCACCAGCGGGAACAACGACCAGAACAGGTCCTTCCAGTCGTTCATGATCCGCGGCTTTTGATACGACACGCACCCAGTATCCACGGCCGGGTGGTGCGACCCGGCACACAGGTGCGCCTCCCCGTTCTTACGGAATTGGAACGTGAGTACCTGAATGCCGCCGCCGACCTCAATGCGACAATTCACGCAGCAATAGACAACCAAGGAGGCACCCGTCATGACCGCATCCAGCCGCCGCGAGGCTCCGGATCGCAACCTGGCCCTGGAGTTGGTCCGAGTCACCGAGGCCGGGGCCATGGCCGCCGGACGCTGGGTGGGGCGCGGCGACAAGGAAGGCGGCGACGGTGCGGCCGTCGACGCCATGCGGCAGCTGGTGGCGACCGTCTCCATGCGTGGCATCGTGGTGATCGGCGAGGGCGAGAAGGACGAAGCGCCCATGCTGTACAACGGTGAGCTGGTCGGCGACGGCACCGGCCCGGAGCTGGACTTCGCGGTCGACCCCATCGACGGCACCACCCTCATGTCCAAGGGTTCGGCGGGTGCGATCTCCGTGCTGGCGGTGGCCGAGCGCGGCGCCATGTTCGACCCCTCCGCGGTGTTCTACATGGAGAAGATCGCGGTCGGCCCCGAGGCCGCCGATGTCATCGACCTGTCGGCCCCCATCGGCGAGAACCTGCGCCGCGTCGCCAAGGCCAAGAACTCCGCCGTCTCCGACCTGACCGTCGTCGTGCTGGACCGCCCGCGCCACGCCCGCCACATCCAAGAGGTGCGCGACGCGGGCGCCCGCATCCGCCTCATCTCCGACGGTGACGTGGCCGGAGCCATCGCCACCGCCCGCTCCGAATCCGGCGTGGACATGCTGATCGGCATCGGCGGCACCCCCGAGGGCATCATCGCCGCGGCCGCTATGCGCTGCATGGGCGGCGCGTTGCAGGGCAAGCTGGCCCCCAAGGACGACGAGGAGCGCCAGAAGGCCATCGACGCCGGACACGACCTGGACCGCATCCTCAATACCGAGGACCTGGTCTCCGGCGAGGACGTGTTCTTCAGCGCCACCGGCGTCACCGACGGCGATCTGCTGCGCGGCGTGCGCTACTTCGGCGGCGGCGCCTACAGCCAGTCCATCGTCATGCGCGCCAAGTCCGGCACCGTCCGCATCATCGACGCCTACCACCGCCTCACCAAACTGCGCGAGTA
>NZ_JASCXP010000523.1:0-4284 GCF_030010695.1 Nocardia sp. CC201C | reverse complement strand
GAGCGCCCCGCCCCCGCCGTCCCGCGTGGTGCGCGCCCGCGTGCACGGCCGCCCCATCTACCTGGTGCCGCGCCCGGACGGCATCGTACTCGGCGCGACACAGTACGAGGCCGGATTCGATACCGTGGTCACGGTCGGCGGCGTCCGCGATCTGATCACCGACGCCGAGGCGATCTTCCCGGGGGTCGGTGAGTACGAATTCGCCGAGGCCACAGCTGGTTCCCGCCCCGGTACCCCCGACAATCTGCCCTTGCTCGGCTACCTGGACGAGCGGGTGATCGCCGCACTGGGCCACGGCCGCAACGGCATTCTGGGTGTCCCGGTCACCGTCGACGCCGTGCTGGCCCTGCTCGCCGATTCCGAGCTGCCCGAGGCGCGCGCCGCCTCACCCACCCGTTTCCGGGTGCCCGAGCCCCACTTCGCTGGAGGTAAGCAATGACCGCGATCCCCATCGGCGTCACCGTGAACGGTGCCGATCACACCTTCCCGGAACCGATCTCGCTGCGCGCCCTGCTGGAGACGCTGAATCTGCCCTGCCAGGGCGTCGCCGTCGCGGTGGACGGCGCGCTGTTCCCCAAATCCCGCTGGGACGAGCCGGTCGGTCGCGGCTGGGAGATCGAGGTGCTGACGGCGGTGCAGGGTGGCTAGCCCGGTCGCGCCCCTGGAGATCGCGGGCCGCACTTTCGGCTCGCGGCTGATCATGGGTACCGGAGGTGCCGAGAACCTCACCGTGCTCGAGGAGGCTTTGCTCGCCTCCGGCACCGAACTCACCACGGTGGCGATGCGCCGCGTCGACGCCGCGGGCGGCACCGGCGTACTCGACCTGCTGAAGCGCCTCGAGATCGCGCCCCTACCCAATACGGCGGGCTGTCGCACCGCCGCCGAGGCGGTGCTCACCGCCCAGCTCGCCCGCGAGGCCCTCGAAACCGACTGGGTGAAGCTGGAAGTCATCGCCGACGAACGCACCCTGCTCCCGGACGCCATCGAACTGGTCACCGCCGCCGAGCAATTGGTGGACGCCGGTTTCACCGTCCTGCCCTACACCACCGACGACCCGGTCCTGGCCCGCCGCCTCGAGGACGCCGGCTGCGCCGCCGTCATGCCCCTCGGTTCCCCCATCGGCACCGGCCTGGGCATCTCCAACCCGCACAACATCGAAATGATCGTGGCCGCCGCGGGCGTCCCCGTCATCCTCGACGCCGGCATAGGCACCGCCAGCGACGCCGCCCTGGCCATGGAACTCGGCTGCTCCGCGGTCCTCCTCGCCACCGCCGTCACCCGAGCCCACCACCCCGCCCGCATGGCCACCGCCATGAAACACGCCGTCGAAGCCGGCCGGCTGGCCCGCGAAGCAGGCCGCATCCCCAAACGTTTCTGGGCCCAGGCTTCCTCCCCGACCCGCTGAGACACCATTCGGTCTCGAGACTGGCAGAACTCGCGTCACTCGTCGTAGTGGCCGCCGACCTGGACGATCGCGATCTCGGTGTCGGTGACGTAGTAGATGAGCCGATGCTCCTGCGTGATTCGACGAGACCAGTGTCCGGCCAGCTGATGGCGCAACGGCTCAGGTTTGCCGATGCCTGTGAACGGGTCGGCCAAGGCGGCGTTGATCAGCTTGTTGGCGGCTTTCAGAACCTGACGGTCGCGCGTCAGCCACGCCTCGTAGCTGCGCCAACCTTGAGCGGTGAAGGTCAGCTTCCGGTCGGGCACGGGTCACGCTCCCGATTGGTCCGGTGTTGTCGCTTCCGACCCACCGAGCAGGTCGCGGACGAAATCCGGTGAAGCGCCTCGTTTGAGCAACTCGTTCACCAAACGGTCAACCGTTGATGATCCGGAGGCCTGCGTTTCGGGCACCGCATCGCCGATGACCGGGCGGAGTTCGTCATCGGGATCGATCAGGGGGTGCGCGGTGGTTCGGCCCGCGCGTGCGTCGGCCGCGGACTTCAACAGTTGGATGCCGCCATGGGTCTGCAGGACATACAGGGTCTCCATGAGCGAGTTCCAGTCGGCTTCCGCGACGAGGATGGCATTCTCGCCGGTTTTGGTGACCACGGTGAGGGTGTCGTGGTCGTCGTTGACCTGCTTCACGAGTCCGAACAGGTTCTCACGGACTTTCGAGATAGGTAGCGAGGCCATACGCACCCTCCTGTCACTTGCGGAAGCAATCATGTACAACATAGCGTACAACACTCGTACGGGTTGTCGTACGTATTGCTTTCCGTAGGCGACGGAACTCGCGATGTGATCGAGGTGAGTGCCCTGTTCAGCGGTGGTCGGGTGGGCTCAGGGTCCCACTCATCCGGCAGGATGACGGGACGCGCGACCTCCGGTCGATAGTGCTGGCTCGAATATTCGGGAAGACTGGGCCGCATGATCGAACTGAGGGGCCTGACGAAACACTACGGCCAGACCGTCGCGGTGTCGGACCTGTCGTTCTCGGTCCGGCCGGGGCAGGTGACCGGCTTCCTCGGCCCGAACGGGGCCGGGAAGTCGACGACCATGCGGATGATCCTGGGGCTGGATACGCCGACATCCGGTACCGCCCTGATCGACGGCAAGCAGTATCGCGAGCTGAAGCGGCCGCTGACCGAGGTCGGTGCGCTGTTGGATGCCAAATGGGTGCATCCGAACCGCTCGGCTCGCTCGCATCTGCGCTGGATGGCCGCGTCCAATGGCATTCCCGCCTCCCGGGTGGAGGAGGTGCTGCGGCTGGTCGGCCTGTCCGAGGTGGCGGACAAGAACGCGGGCGGCTTCTCGCTCGGCATGTCGCAGCGGCTCGGATTGGCGGGCGCGCTGCTCGGTGATCCCAAGGTGCTGCTGTTCGACGAGCCGGTGAACGGCCTGGACCCGGAGGGCATCCTCTGGATCCGCCGGTTCATGCAGCGGCTCGCCAGACAGGAAGGCCGCACCGTGCTGGTGTCGAGCCACCTGCTGTCGGAGATGGCGCAGACCGCCGACCACCTGGTGGTCATCGGCCGCGGCCGGCTCATCGCCGACACCACCACCAAGGAGTTCATCGAGCGCGCCTCCGAATCGTCGGTGCGGGTGCGCAGTCCGCAACTGGATCAGCTGCGCAGCCTGCTCACCTCCCATGGCATGACCGTCCGCGAGGACGGCGCCGACCCGGCCAGCCCCGCGCTGGTGGTCGCCAACGCGACCAGTGACGCGGTCGGAAAGCTGGCCGGGGCCAACGACATCACGCTCTACGAGCTGGCCCCGCAGCGGGCGTCGCTGGAGGAGGCGTTCATGCAGATGACCGGCAACGCGGTGGAGTACCACGGCGAAGGCGCCGGAATCGACGAGGTCATGGGAGGTGCGCTCTGATGGGAGTGCTTGCTGCGGAACGGATCAAACTCACCTCGACCCGGTCGCCCTGGTGGTGTTCGGCGGTCGTGGTCGCGCTGGGGCTCGGTCTGGCGGCGCTCATCGCGGTCATCGCCCGCACGGCGAAGAACTCGGACGACGCGGTGCCGATGGATGTGGCCGTCGCGGTGGGCGGAGTCAGCGGCTTCGGCGTCATGGTGCTCATGATCATGGCCACCCTCTCGGTGACCAGTGAGTATCGATTCGGCATCATTCGCACCACATTCCTGGCCACGCCACAGCGCAGCACCGTGATCGTCGTAAAGGCCGCGCTGCTCGCCGTGTACGGCGCACTGTTGACCGCGGTGCTCTGCGTGGGCGCCCTGCTGATCTCCCGCGCCATCTACGGGACGTCGCCGGCCCTGGAGTTGTCCACCGGCGCGCAGTGGCGGGCGCTGCTGGGTGTCCCGCTGTACGCCCTGCTCAGCATCGTATTGGCGGTCGGTGTAGGGGTGCTGGTGCGGCAGTCCGCGGCGGCCATCTCGATCATCGTGCTGTGGCCGCTGATCCTGGAACCGCTGCTGGGTGCGTTCGGCAGCTTCGGCCGCAATGTGGGCCCGCTGCTGCCCTTCGCCAACGGACAGCGGTTCTTCTCGCTGACCGAGTCGAACGCGAACTGGCATTGGGGCCCCTGGGGGAGCCTGGTGTATTTCGCAGCATTTGTCACAATTGTGTTCGGGGCTGCTTTGGTCACGCTGAACAAGCGCGACGCCTAGCCCGCCCCACCGAGACCCTGCCCGGGACCGTCGGCCACTGCCCGGTCGACGGATGCATCGGCCCGACGCGAACTCCGCGTCGGGCCGGTGTTGTGTTGTGTTGTGTTTGAATTGCCCTCCGCTTCGCTGCGGGCGGGTTCGCGGCGCTGGAGGTCTCGGTTCTTCCCTCCTCCGCTCCTCCGTTTCGCTCCCCCCCGCCGTGAGA
>NZ_JASCXP010000522.1:0-4287 GCF_030010695.1 Nocardia sp. CC201C | reverse complement strand
CCATCTTGGAGTGGTCGTTGCGGTAGCTGTCGGACGGTTGTGCGAGTTCGAATTCCCAGTCCCGCAACAGGATGGAGAAGATCGCCTTCAGCTGCATGAGCGCGAACGCCGCGCCCACGCAGCGGTGGCGGCCCGCGCCGAAGGGGATCCAGGTCCAGCGATTGGCCAGATCCTCCTGGTTCGGGTCGAGATAGCGGTTCGGATCGAAGCGGTCCGGCTCCGGGAAGTCCTCCGGAATGCGGTTGGAGACAGCGGGTGTCGCGGCCACCAGGTCACCGGGTGCGATGCCGTGGCCGCACACCTCGAATTCGTCCCGGGCCACCCGCATCAGGATGATGAGCGGCGGATGCAGCCGCAGCGTCTCCTTCAGTGCCGCCTCCAAGCGCGGAATCTGGCGCAGCGCATGGAAACTCACGTCCTGGCCGTCGGCGTAGAGGGTGTCCAGCTCGGTCACCACGCTGTCGAGCACCGCGGGATTGCGCAGCAGTTCGATGATCGTCCACGCCGCCGTGCCCGAGGTGGTGTGGTGCCCGGCGAACATCATGGAGATGAAGATGCCGGTGATCTCGCTGGCCGAGAAGCGCGGCTGCCCCTGCTCGTCGCGCACCGACACCAGCACGTCGAGCATGTCCCGGTCCGCTTTGCCCTCCGGCGGATTCGCCATTCGCCCGGCCATGATGTGGCGTACCAGTTTCACCAGCTGGTGGCGGGCCTCGTCGCGGCGGCGGAAGCTGTCGATGGGCGCGTAGGGGTCCACATAGCAGTAGGCGTCGGTGCCCTGCTCGAGCTCGTGATAGAGCCGGGCGAAGCGGGCGTCGAGTTCCTCGCGGAACTTCACGCCGATCAGGCAGGCCGAGGAGGTGTAGATGGTCAACTCGGCGAAGAATTCGAGCAGGTCGATCTCGCCCTCGTCGCCCCAGCGCGCGACCATGCGGTCCACCTCGCGGGCGATGGTGCTGGCGTGTCCGCGCATCTGCTCGGCGCGCAGGGCCGAGTTGTGCAGCATTTCCTTGCGCCGCTCCGGCGGGGCGTCGAACACCACGCCCTCGCCGAAGATGGGCTTCATGAACGGGTAGGCCGCGGCCTGGTCGAGTTCGTCGTCCGAGGCACGGAAGAAGAACTCGTTGGCCTGCGCGCCGGACAGCAGGATCACGTCGTTGCCGGCGAGCCGGAAGGAGCCGATATCACCGCATTCGGTGCGCACCCGGCGCATGAGGGCGATGGGATCGGTGCGGAACTCCTCGAGATGGCCGTGTTCGTGTTCGCCGCCGGAGACCTGTCGCGGTCGCACCAGGGTCATCGGAAACCTCCCAACGGTACCGGTGTTGGACACCTGTCTGGACGGTACTACGGAAGGTGTTGTGCGGCAAGGGATCCCACCGAATTCGGTGTCATTTCGAAAGATTTCCGCGCGGGATTCAGTGCGGCAGCACGAGCCGCGCCGACTTTTCCAACTGGTCGGCGATTTCGATATAGGACGCATAACCCATTCCGGCGCGCACCAGCGCACCGGCGTACAGCGATTCCAGCGTCTCCACGATTTCCGGATCGGCATCCGCGCCCAGGGCGGCCACGAGCCGATTGCGGATCTCGGTGCCGATGCGCAGGCGCAGATGCGCCACATCGGGATCGGTGCCGAGCAGGGCGCTGGTCACCGCGCCCGCCAGCGCCGGTTCGTCGGCCACCAGCATGGCGATCTGGCGCAGCACCTCGATCACGCGCGCGGTGCTGTCGACATCGGTCTCGACCGGCGGTTCGGTGGCGGCGAGCCGCCGCCAGAACAGCTCCGCGACCAGGTGTTCCTTGGAGGAGAAGTAGGTGTAGGCGGTGGCGGTGCCGACCCCGGCGGCGGCGGCAACCATGCGCACCGTGAGACCCGCGAAACCCTCGCGCGCGAGCACCTCCATCGCCGCCCGGGTGAGCTTGTCGACGGTGTCGGCCTGCTTCTCGGTGAGGCGGCGGCGGGTGGCCTCCATGCTCACCACCGGACGGGCGGAAAGGGAATCGGACACGTGTCTGGATGCTACTATGGGTCGGCTCCCCGAGCAACTCGCACGATGTTCGCGAGGTATCAATACGGGTGCCCCGGAACTGTTTTGGATGAGGCAGGCAAGGATTTCATGACACAGGCCGCCGCGGGGATTTCCGCCGCCACCGCCGAATTGTTCGCACTCGCCGAACAGGCCACCGGATTCATGCCGCCGGAGGAGGGCCGCGCCCTCTACGCCGCCGCGCGCGACCACGCCGGTGACGGTGTTATCGTCGAAATCGGCACCTACTGCGGAAAATCCGCGATCTATCTCGGCGCGGCCGCCCGCGAAACCGGGGCGACCGTCTACACCGTCGACCACCATCGCGGCTCCGAGGAGCATCAGCCCGGCTGGGAGTACCACGACACCACCCTCGTCGACCCGGAGACCGGCGTCTTCGACACCGTGACCGCGTTCCGCCGCACCATGGTGCGCGCCGGACTCACCGACACCGTGGTCGGCATCCTCGGCTCCTCCACCGCCGCCGCCCGCATCTGGCGCACCCCCGTGCGCCTGCTGTTCATCGACGGCGGCCACACCGAGGAGGCCGCGCAGCGCGACTACGACAACTGGGCGCACTGGGTGGCGGGTGGTGGCCTGCTCGCCATCCACGACGTCTTCCCCGACCCCGCCGACGGCGGGCAAGCGCCCTTCCACATCTACCGCCGCGCCCTGGACTCCGGAAAGTTCCGTGAACTCTCGGCGACCGGCTCCCTACGCATCCTCCAGCGCACCGCCGCCTGCAACTGAGCGGGACCGCGCCGACGACCCCGGCAGCGCGGGCCGCGTGTGCGATTCGGGCGCATCGCCGCGCGCCCGCAGCCACGTGATGGTCGGTGTGCGCTACGGCGTTCGGAAGGCGACTCGTCCGGTTGTCGACGAAACGGTGGGTGCGGTGGCGCGCTCGGAACGGCACTCGTCCGGTTGGCGACGGACGTGGTTGTCGGTTCCCGCGCGTAGCCTCGGGGACGTGGAGGAATCGGCATCCTCGCCCGCCTATCAGGAGCGGCCGTCGGCGGCGGTCGCGGGGGCCGTGGTGTGGACGCGGACCCTGCGGTCCGCGGTCGAAGCGCCGGTGCTGCCGGACGGGTGCATGGATCTGCTGTGGATGGACGGCGAACTGCGGGTGGCGGGTCCGGATACCCGCGCGCGAGAGGTCACCTTGGCGGCCGGGACGCGGATCGCCGGTATCCGATTCCCGCCGGGTACGGCTCCGGCGCTGCTGGGGGTGCCCGCGCACGAATTGCGGGACGCCGGTGTCGAAATCGACGCCCTGTGGTCACCCGCCGAGGCACGCCGGGCGAGCGAGCTGGTGGGGAAGTCCGCGAACCCGGTAGCCGGTGTGGAGGCGGTTGCCGCCGCGCGGGCCGCGGTCACCGAACCCGCCGATCCGGTGGTGCGCTGGATCGCGGAGCAGCTCGCGGCGGGCCACTCGGTGGCGCAGACGGCGGCGGCGACCGGGTTCGGCGCACGCCGACTACACCGGCTGTCGCTGGCGAGCTTCGGATACGGCCCCAAAACCCTGGCCCGGGTGCTGCGGCTGCAACACGGCCTGGCGCTGGCCCGCGCGGGCGTGCCGTTCGCTGAGGTGGCGGCCCGCGCGGGCTACGCCGACCAGGCGCACTTCGCGCGTGAGGTGCGCGACCTCACGGGAATGACCCTGCGCCGACTGCTCGCGGTGCAGGGGGCCGATCAGGCGTCCAACGCGGCGTAGAGGTCCACGCCATTGCCGTCGGGATCGTGCACCACCGCATAGCGCTGCCGCCACGGAGCGTCGAAGGGTTTCATTTCGGCGTGGTGGCCCGCCGCGACCAGTTCCTCGAAGAGGCGGTCGACGTCGGCGGGTGAATCGCAGTGGAAGGCCAGGCCGATGCGGCCCTCGCCCTGCGGCGGTCGCCAATTCGGATGGAAGGAGGCGATGACCGCCTCGGTGTCCAGGGTCAGGCGGAAGCCGCCCGGCAACTCGGCCTCCACATGGCCTTCCCCGAGGACGGGGCCGAATTCGAGTCCGAGGCGGCGGTAGAAGGTGAGGCTGGCGTCCAGATCGGCGACGACCAGGCCGATCACATCGAGTCGAGGTGTCATAGCCTGACCGTAGGCCGTGCCCTCGCCGCCGGTCTTGAAGAAATCGGACAGCCGGACACTCGGCCCGACCGGACACCCGGTTCAGGACGATCGGTTCGACTCGGCGAACCGCTACGGCTGCCGGAGGGGCGGATGCGGCCGCGGGGGCGGGCGCGGGCCCGGGTGGCCCCCC